>DEQO01000152.1 GCA_002360495.1 Flavobacteriales bacterium UBA3364 | reverse complement strand
TGCCGTGGTCGTGGAAGATCACCACCACCACCTCGCCCTTCTTGAAGTTGTCCTTCATCTGCAGCAGGCCGGCGATGGCCGCGCCCGCGCTGTTGCCCACGAAGATGGCCTCGTCCTTTACGATCTTCCGCGTGTAGATGGCGGCATCACGGTCGGTCACTTTCTCGAAGAGGTCGATCAGTTCCATGTCCACGTTCTGTGGCACGAAGTCCTCACCGATGCCCTCGGTGATGTACGGGTAGATCTCGTTCTTGTCGAAGATGCCCGTTTCCTTCAGCTTCTTGAATACGGAACCATAGGTGTCGATGCCCCAGATCTTGATGTTCGGGTTCTTTTCCTTCAGGTAGCGTGCGGTGCCGCAGATGGTGCCGCCGGTGCCCACACCCACGACGAGGTGATCGACCTTGCCGCCTGTCTGGTCCCAGATCTCAGGCCCGGTGCTTTCGTAATGCGCCTGTGCGTTGCTGGGGTTGTCGTATTGATTGGCCTTCCAACTGTTCGGCGTCTCGTTCACCAGGCGCGAAGAGACCGAGTAATAGGAGCGCGGGTCCTCGGGATCCACGTTCGTCGGGCACACGATCACTTCCGCGCCGAACGCACGCAGGATATCCACCTTCTCCCGGCTTTGCTTGTCCGTGGTGGTGAAGATGCACTTGTATCCTTTGATGATCGCGGCGATCGCGAGGCCCATGCCGGTGTTGCCGCTGGTGCCTTCGATGATGGTACCACCAGGTTTCAGCAAGCCGGCCTTTTCCGCATCCTCCACCATTTTGATGGCCATCCGGTCCTTGATGCTGTTGCCTGGGTTGAAGGTCTCCACCTTGGCGAGGACGGTCGCGGCGACGTCCTTGGTGATCTTGTTCAACCGCACCATGGGCGTGTTGCCGATGGTGGTCAGGATATTGTCGTGGATCTTCATATGCAGCACGGCCTTTGTTCTGGCGGCAAATGTAACCCGATGGGTTTGGACCATCGGGATGCAGTGAGGGGCGAGGGCCCTCACGGATGATCAATCGAACTTGATCGCCTTGGCCGGCGCGATGCGCGCAACGAGCAGACTTGGCAACACCAATGCCAGCACGCACACCACGAGCGTCCCGATGTTCAGCAGCAGGATGGGAGCTGGGTCCAGGGCGACGGGGACCGCATCGACATAGTAGCTCTGGATAGGCAGCCGCACAAGGTCGAACTGCTGCTGCAACAAACAAAGGCCAATGCCCAGGAGATCGCCCAGGATGATCCCGACACCCAGGATGTAGGCTGCATCGATCAAGAAGATCCGGCGTATGACGCCGTTCGTTGCGCCGATCGATTTCATGACCCCGATCATGGGCGTGCGCTCCAGGATGATGATGAGCAATGCAGAGGTCATGTTGATGATCGCCACGATGATCATCAGGACGATGATCACGATCACGTTCGTGTCCAACAGTTCAAGCCAAGCGAAGATCTCCGGGAAACGGTCGCGCACGCTCAACGAGCGTAGGCCTACATCGAGATGCTCACGGTAGATCAGGTCGTCCATGGCCATCAGGTCGTCGAAGTCGTCCAGTTCCACCTCGAAGCCGCCGCAGTATTTCGTGTGGCTGCCGCCTGAACCACCCCGTTCGATGGTCACATGGTCCCGAGTTGCCCATGCCCAGTCGGCCCGGATCTCTCCTTGCTTGATATGCACCCAAGCCGTGTCGGGGATTGTGCCGTCGGCATCACTTAGGACCATGGTAATGGTCGTATCCCCCGCAGCACGGATCCAATGTGGGCCTTTCCCGTGGAGGTCGGTGCCTGGCCATTCGTAAGAATAGATGCGATCACCGCCATAGGCCAGCGCTTCGAGGCCGATACCTTCGGACGATACCGTGTCGTAGACCATCAGTTCGGCCTTCAATCCCCATTGTGCAAAACGTTGCAGATGCTGGATGTCCAGGAATACCAGCTGGTGGTCCAGCTGCTCCAGCCCGGTCTCGTAAAGCCCGCTGACCCGGTACTTCCGTGGACGAATGTCATCATGCTCCTTTATCAGGTAGACCGTGATCGTATCATCCACCCCGATGCGCAAGCGCTCACCGAGGTAATTGGAGATGAGGAGGTCGATCGGCCGGGTCGTATCACCGATCGCGGGAACTTCGCCTGCGACCAGGTGCCTGGCCAGGAAGCTCCAGTCGTGGTCCTTCCCAACGCCTTTCAGCACGACACCTTCGATCTCCTCTCCGGTTTCAATGATGCCCGGCCGTGTGGCATAGACTTGGATATGCGCGACCCCGGGGACGGTATCCAATGAAGGATAGAACGGCTGGTCGATCGCAATGCGTGGCGTTTCCTTCGGATCGGTCTGTGCCAACGATGTGATCTGCAAGTGCCCACCAGCGCCGGTTACCTTCGTCCGTACTTCCCGTTGGAACCCTGTGGTGATACCCACCGTGACGATCATTACCGCCATGCCGATGACGACCCCCAATACTGCAATGCCGACAATGGGCCGTGACAACCGGTCGGTGCGGTCCTTATCATCGGACCGAAGGATGCGACGGGCGATGAAATGCGCTACGCTCACGGGTGGGATGGACCGTTGGCCCGCGGCGAAGATAGGAGCGGCCTTGATGGCCTTCCTCCTGCTTCCTGCCTGCGGGCGTACGCAGAAGGCACAAGTGTTGGACAGTGCGCCGGTCGCTTCAGCGCAAGCATTGTTGACGGGTGCTGAACGCACCGCTGAGTACGTCCCTTCATTGTCCGGCCAACGGGTTGCGGTGGTCACCAACCAGACCGGCAGGGTCGGTCAGCGGCATTTGGTGGATACCCTGCTTGCATTGAAGGTGAACATCACCAAGGTCTTTGCCCCGGAGCATGGGTTCCGTGGCGATGCCGATGCCGGTGAGCATGTGCACAACGGCGTGGATAGCCTGACCAAGTTGCCCTTGGTATCGCTCTATGGCGACAACAAAAAGCCGACGGCAGGGCAGTTGGCGGATGTTGACCTGTTCCTGTTCGACATCCAGGACGTGGGTGTGCGCTTCTACACCTACATCAGCACCCTTCACTACATCATGGAGGCGGCCGTGGAGCACAAGAAGAAGGTCGTTGTGCTGGATCGGCCGAACCCGAACGGGTTCTATGTGGATGGACCCGTGCTCGACCCGGCCTTCAAGTCGTTCGTTGGAATGCATCCTGTCCCATTGGTCCACGGCATGACCATCGGAGAGTATGCTGGCATGATCAATGGTGAAGGGTGGTTGAAGGGAGGCAAGCAATGCGACATGCGTGTGATCCCGTGCAGCGGATACACCCACGATATGAAGTTCGTTCCTCCAATACGACCCTCACCGAACCTCCCGAACGGCTCTTCCATCTGGCTCTATCCGTCGCTTGGGCTCTTTGAAGGTACGATCGTGAGCGTGGGTCGCGGTACCGAGAAACCGTTCCAGTGCATCGGTTATCCGGGCTGCCCCATCGGGCGCTATCGGTTCACACCGCAAGCCATGCCCGGAGCGAAGAACCCTCCGTATTTGGGCAAGGAATGTTCAGGCCTGGACCTTCGGGACTACGGTGCTTTCCAATCCAGGATGGAGAAGAGGATCAATTTGCAATGGTTGATCGGGATGTACCACAGCGCTCCGGATACCGCGGCGTTCTTCTCATCGTTCTTCGACAAGCTCGCCGGAGGAACGACGTTGCGCGAACAGATCGTATCAGGCGCGGAGGAGGACGCTATCCGCAATTCGTGGAAGCCGGGTCTGGAAGCATTCCGGGCCCTGCGTGCCAAGTACCTCCTCTACCCGGACTTCGCTCCATGAACGCGGAAGCCCCGCTCGCCATGCGGCGAACGGGGCTTCCGCTCTTCGTTGTCCCGCTTACTTCTGGATCACCAGACGCTGGGTGTAGGTCTTCGTACCAGCGGTGATGTTCACCACATAGACACCGCTGTTCAGGTCACCGTTCAGTTCCAAGGCGCTGTTCACCACGCCATCGGATACGGCCACCGTTTTCGCGATCACACGCTTGCCGGTCAGGTCGTAGATGTCCACGCTGATCGTGTTCACATCGCGCTCCACTGCGCTCAGGTTGATGAAGACCTGTTCGCCATGGTTCGGGTTCGGGTACATGGTCAGTTCGGCGTCGCCTTCAAGTGCCAGGTTGTTGTTACCACCGACGAGGCCATTGCCTGGGCAGTAGGTACTGGTGCTGATGGTCACAGCGCATACCTTGCCCCAAGGGGTCACGTTCATACCGCAGGTCGGTTCGCCATCGGCCACGCACCACGTGGCACCACCGTCCTTGCTAACGCGAACGTCCACATCATAGGATTTGCTGCATTCCAGCTGTCCGGGACCGCTCCAGTTCAAATGTAGGGTCGGACTTGACTGCGCCGGGCGCACGATGCAGACGTTCTCACCAGGGATACGGAAGCGGAACTGGTAGCGTATCTGGCCAGCAGGGGCCGCCGGGGAGAATTGTGGAGGATTCGCGGTGATCCTGTTGGCAGAACTGTTGGCACCACCGAACACTTTGACCACGCCGCAGCTGAAGTCGGGGATGTTCAAGGGGTTGTCCTGAAGCTTCACGATCGGGCAGGCCGCACGTGCAGCATCGATCTTGAAGAGGCAGGCCGGACCGAACGGTTCGTTGTTCCCGTTCACGCGTCCACGGATGCGCACGTTCAGCAGAACGTTGGCAGGCAGGTGAGGGGTGAGGATCGAATTCGACCAGCTATTCAGTTTCATATGGCAGGCACGTGTCGCACCATTGCCGAAGCCATCGGAGGTAGCATGGTTGCGGAACCTGCGGAAGCTGTAACCACCATTCGGGTCGAAGAACCAGAATTCGTAACCGCTGGTGGCCGGAGTGGCGGAATATTGGGCGGTCACGTCCATGTTCTCCGTGGCTACGAGGAACTGGTTGTTCACCCAATCCAGCTTATCGCAGCTGCTGAAGATCGGGCGGTCGTTACCCACAGGTACACAGAAAGCACCATTCTCAAACGTACTGCCGATGCCACTGCTGCTGCCGCTACTGAAGTTGCCGAAGTTGTCGATGATCCTGCGGCCATTGATGCCCTGCTCACGCAGTTGGTAGCCACCGGTGATACCACCGGATACGAAGCCGTCGCCACCGCTATCCAGCACACGCAGGCGATAGCAACCCACAGGCAGGCAGCACTCCGGCGTGATGGGTGATGTGATCCCGCTCGGGAACGGATCAGCTGGAGCCCCACCGCTGCAGATCACCAAGTTGGTGTTCTGGTCCAGGATCTCCCAGCCCGCCTCATCGCTCTTCGCGTCTGTGCGCAGTTCCAGCACTACGGTCTCCGTGCAGGCGATCTGGACGCACTGGCAGGCATTGTTCAACTGGCCAAGTACGAAGCCTGGTCCGGATTGTGCATCACAATTGGAACCGATCACGCCGACCACGTTCGGACAGTTGTCCAGGCAGTTGATGATGCCGTCGTTGTCGGTGTCCGTGTTGTTGTATGCGACGGTCACACTGGCGGTTACGAAGCCTGTGCAGGGGGCAGTGGCGTTCACCGTGTAGGTATAGGTGCCGGCCAGGTTGGTGCCGGGTGTGAAGGTGCCCAAATTGCCACCCGTCAGGACGGGGCTCGGTCCACTCCAGGTTCCGTCCGTATCCGGGCTTCCGGTCAACAGGCTGAACAGGTCGAAGGCGCTGGCGTTGATGCAAACGGTCTGGTTTGGTCCGTTGCCACCGGCGTTCGGCGCGTCCTGCTCGGTGACCGTCACCGTAGCCGTGGCGTCCTCTGTGCAAGGAGCAATTGCCAGCACCGTGTAGGTGTAGGTACCGCCGCCGGCCAAGGCCGGGCTCCAGGCACCACCACCGTCAGGTGTTCCACCCAGTTCATCGAAGAGCTGGGAAGCGGTCACCGTGCTGCCTTCGCAGATGGTCAGGCTGCCGTCGGTACCGGCATCAGGGGCATCCTGCCCGGTCACCGTTACCGTACTCTGGCTGGTACAGCCGATGGAAGACGCAACCGTTACCGTAAAGGTGATCGGCAATGCGTTGAGGTCCACGGCCACGGGAGTTGCGCTGGTCGCGTCATCCAACGAAGCGCCCGGAGCCCAGAGATACGTCATGCCAGCACCCGTTCCGCCCGAGATGTTCACGGAGTAATCCTCGGTCTCGCCCGCAGCGCTGCTGGAGGCACCGCAGGACTGGCTGATGAGAATTGCGGCGTTGTTGCCCCCGATCACCCGCATGCGCACCAAACCGTTGGCGGCATCCAAGGGGACCTCGATGGAGAAGTTCGCCGTACCATTGGCACCAACGTTCGCCGAAGAACCGATGAATTCGTTTGCCTCGAAGAAGTCCCCGTCGGCGTTCCAATCGATCCAGATCGCCGCGAATTGTGTCGCGTCACTGCCCATCGTGATGGCTGCCGAGTATATGTTGCCGGCGAGCAGGTTCGCGGACATGGCCGTAAAGTCGCCATAGGCGCCTCCGGAGCAGGTGGAGGTGTTGCTCAGGTCCTCGAACACCACTGCTGTGATGGAATTGCCACTACCGCAGCCGCTGCTGTGCGTACTGCTGCAATAGGTCATGTTCGCGGTAACGTTCAACTGGCTGTTACCTTCTTCGCACAGGACCGAGGGTGATGCCGTTACATTGCTCAGGACCGGTGCGGTTCCTGCCGTTACTGAGACCGCAGGGCTTACTACCGTACATACGCCGCTCGTAACTGCTACCGAGTAAGATCCAGAAGCGACCGCATTGATGCTCTGTGTGGTCGCTCCACCGGGGCTCCAGAGGTAACTGGACCCCGCGCTCGAGTTCAAGGTCACGCTACCCGGTGCGCAGAAACTCGTGGGGCCGCCAGGGGTGATGGAAGCTACTGGTGGGGTATCCACCGTCACTTGCTGTGTCACCAGCGCCGGGCATGTGTTCGTGATCGTTACGGAATAAGTCGCGGTGGACCCCGGACTCACCACGATGGACGAGCTCGTTGCACCGCCAGGGCTCCACAGGTAGCTGCTACCACCACTGGCGGTAAGCGTGGTGCTGCCGCCTTGGCAGATCGTTGCGGGGGATGCAGTGACGCCAGGAGCAGGGGTGTAGCTGATGATCACGCGTCCAGCCGCTCCAGTACCACCGGTCCTAGCACCGCCGCTTTGTGACGTGCGACTACCACTACCACCGCCACCGGGGGCAGTTCCGTTGTTGCCATTCGCGGTTGTTCCTGCGCCAGAGACAGTACCACCGCCGGCTCCACCACTCGGGTTAGCGCCCGCACCACCTGCACCGCCGTTGCTTCCTCCATTGGTGCCGTTGCCGCCAGGGGTCTCAGTATCACCTTGTGATGCGGCGGTGGTCCCACCGGCTCCGAAGGCTGGCGTACCGCCAGCAGTGTTCGCAGTGCCACCACTTCCTCCCGCCGCAAAGACCAACGACTCAAAGCCCGTGATGGTCGAAGGATTACCAGGATTGCCGTTTGCTCCGAGTGAACCAACGACAGGGTCCGCAACCTGAACGCTCAAGGTGCTGCCCGGAGTTACCGTCAGTGTTTTGCTTACATAAGCACCTCCACCGCCGCCTGCACCACCATACGATGTGAAAGCGGGAGCATTGGTGGAACCGCCGCCTGCCGCACCCCCGCCCCATGCTTGGACGGTGATCTGGGTTACACCAGCCGGAACAACGAAGTTCCCGTCTGCATTGAAAGTCTGGGATATCGGTGTTGAGGCGAAAGGCAACACCGTAATTGTCACGTTGTCCGTTGTGTTCGCGCATACCCCGTTCGAGGCGGTCCACGTGAGCGTGTAGGTGCCGGTCGTTGCGGGAGTGAAGGTCGCAGTGTTGGAGTTCAATGGACTGATCTGGCCCAGGCCTCCGGAGGAGATCGCGGTCCAGGAGCCGGATCCGGGGCTCGGTCCAACAGCCGCAAGGTTCGTCGAGATGGCACTGAGGCAGAGGTTCTGATCCGTTCCCGCGTTGGCCACGGGCACGGCATCCACGACCACGCCAACCTCATCGAAGGTGGTGCCGCAACCGGGGACGGTAGCGGTCCAACGGAAAACATAAGGACTACCCGCGGCGGTAAGGCCAGTGACGGTCGTGCCGGCCAGGGTGTTGTTGGTGATCGTCGCGCTGCCGCCCGATGTCTTGGTCCAAAGTCCGGAGCCGCCGGTGATGGTGTTGGCCGTCATGGTCACCGATCCCGGAGTTTGGCAAGCCGTCTTGTCCACTCCGGCGTCGGCCGCAACGGGGTTGTTCATGGCAATGACCACTTGATCGGTCGAGTTGGCGCAAGGAGGACCGTTGGAAGTCGTCCAGGTGAGTGTATAGGTGCCGGAAGTGGCTGGTGTGAAGACCGCATTATTGGCGGTCGTACTGCTCAATTGACCCAAGCCACCGCTGGAAATAGCGGTCCAAGATCCAGTACCCACTGAAGGAACGACAGCGGCCATGGTAGCTGTTGCGGGGAAGCAGAAGGCTTGGTCGACACCGGCATTAGCCGCCGTGGGCGATGGATCAACGGTGATGACCACATCGTCCTGCGTAGTGGTACAGCCAGATCGTGTGATGGTCCAGCGCAGGGTATAGACACCGGTGCTGACACCCGTGAAGGTGGCCGTAGCGGAGGAAGTGCTGCTGAACTGTGAGGTCAGGAGCGAAGGGCCGGAAACCACGGTCCAAGCTCCGGTACCTGGGCTGGCTGCATTGGCCGCCAGTGCACCACCGGTAATACAGAGCGTGTTGTCCGGACCAGCATTGGCTGCCGGGGCGGCGGTATTCACCGTGATGACCACTTGGTCTGCGGAGGCGGTGCATACGCCATTGGAAATGGTCCAGGTGAGGGTGTAGGTACCCGTGGTCGTAGGGGTGAAGACCGCAGTAGGGTTGGTGGAACTGGAAAGCTGTGCGGTGCTGGTGTTCGGACCAGCGATCGTCCAAGCGCCTGTACCCAAGCTCGGTGTGTTTGCTGCAAGTGTTGCCGTTCCAGCAGCGCAAATGGTTTGATCCGGTCCAGCTGCGGAGGTAGTGGGGGGCAGGCACGGTGGTGTCCAGGTATATGTCAGGCCGTTGGCTGGACTGCGGCTTACCGTAGCCGTGTTGGTATTGTTGTAACGACAAACATCATTGTTCGCAGTACCGGCTCGTGAAACGGACCAACTCCAACCCGTGGTCGGACCTGTCTGGTCCACAGCGCGGTTGTTGACGTTCGGGGACATTGTGTTGTTCACGCCCCGAAGTCCCACTTGCGGATATGCGGCCGTGGAAGAGGACGGAGCGGAGTTGTTGTAGACGATACTGATCGCGCCGGTCGTCGTATTCAAGCGGATCTGGAAGTTGATCGATTCCGACTGGTTGATCCGCCGAGCGCGAAGCCATTGGACGACGATCTCGTTCCCTACTGTTTGCCAGCGGATCTCCCGTGTACCGCTGCCGGCATCCGTGACGTCCAAGCCAAAGGCTGAGATCGCCCCGGCGTAGGTCGCGTTGCTGCTGATCGGCGTGTAGTTCGTGGCCGCCGCGGCCGATCCGAAGGTGATGAAACCATTGGGGCTCACGTACATAGTGGTGTAGTACGTTCCTGCGAAGGGGAATGCAGGGATGGTCTGTGCTGCGTACACCTCGTCATCGAAGGTGGTCGCATCCAGCTGTGTCCCGCCGGTTATCCCGCTCCAGGTGCCAATAGCACTTCCGAAGCTGTACTGACTGACCGTTTGGCCCTTTGCCAGGCCGGAAAGAAGTAACATGCAAAAGACCAACGACCTGTCCAAGTAGCGGGTCGATCTTCGAAGCTGCTGGGGAGTTTTCGGCTTCATGTTGGAATTGTTTTTCGTGTTCCGGCCTGCAAGTTGACCCGATAGGCCATCGCCTGTCAAGTGATTTTTCTAGACGAACGCCATAATTATCACCGCGAACAAGTTCATTTCGTCGACAAATCTTGTTTTGCCCGAGGTTTCGAGGGCGTGGTGCGGCGTCCGATCAAGTGCGGTTTATCTCTGGTAATTAGGCAGTTGGCCCCCTCATACGGTACCCTTCATCCAGAGTTCAGGATCTTCGACCGACCTAACGAATGGATCGATGGATGCGGATTATTGATCTTCGACCTGTAGCTGGGGTCCGGTCCAACTTGGCGAGGACAAGGGAACATGCTGGAACAACGGAGCTGCGATTGCCCAGTTGAGCGTAACCACCCGGCCCCTCGAGGCGTTCAACGGCCCCATGGGTTCGTTACGCCGTTATGCGATGTTGCCTTTGGTATTGGTGATCAGGACATTGACTGCTCAACCAGACACGCTGATCCTGATCCCGGATGAGCACTATGTGCTCGGAGAGCTTGGGGAGGACCCGTCTCCGGACCTGTATGCCTACGAAGCGTTGAACAAAGCCCTGGGGGGTGATTCCGTCAGGAACTGCTCCGGTCATCCATGCATCGGCTGGGTGGAGGACAAATACCCTGATGGTACGCTGAAGCACCGCGGCTACTACGACCAAGGTCGGCTTACCGTTTACAGGAATTATCACCCGAACGGAAAGCTGGAGCGTGATTTCAAGCCGATCGATGCGGTAAAGTGCATACTGCGTATCTACCATGCCAATGGCGAATTGCGCTCAGAGGCACGTTTCGCTGACGGGGTCTCCATCTCCTACGAGGACCATTATCTGAACGGTGTATTACGCTACGCCGAGGAACGGCATCGGTCAGAGCCCTATTTCACGCGCATGGACCTTTTTGCGGCGGACGGGAAACCCATCAGCCTGCTGCAATTGGTGGACAAGAAGAAGGTCGAATTCGAACAGAAGGAATACTACCCAGGAGGGACGCTGAAATGTGAAGGCAGGGCCCGTTATAACCCCACGCGTATGGATACCCAACGCATCGGGACGTGGACCTACTATGATATCACCGGTGCCGTATCGCGGGCCGAGGACTATCTGGAAGGCAAGGTGGCCATGGTACGCTAGAAGCCAATGTGGCCCCGCCTTCGCCGGAAGGACGGTTGCGGAAATGAAGGTCCTATAGACCCTCCGGACGACAGAATATAGAAGCCCCGCGACCGATGACCGGTGCGGGGCTTCTTCATTGGAACGGCCGCCTACTTCTTATCGTCCTTCACCTCTTCGAAGTCCACGTCGGTGACTTCGGCATCGGCGGTCGTGGAGGTATTGGCCTGGCTACCACCGGTGGCGCCGCTGGCTTGTGCTTCCTGTGCGGCCTTGTACATGTCCTCGCTGGCGGCGGAGAACACGTTGTTCAGTTCGGCCATGGCGCTGTCGATACCGGCCATGTCCTGCGCCCCGTGGGCGGTCTTCAGTTTGCCCAAGGCATCCTCGATCGGCTGCTTCTTGTCCGCAGGGATCTTGTCGCCGAATTCCTTCAATTGCTTTTCCGTTTGGAAGATCAGGCTGTCCGCTTGGTTCAGCTTGTCCACACGTTCACGCGCTGCTTTGTCGGCATCTGCGTTGGCTTCGGCCTCCTTCTTCATCTTCTCGATGTCGTCCTTGCTCAGGCCGCTGCTCGCTTCGATGCGGATGCTCTGCTCCTTGCCGGTGGCCTTGTCCTTGGCACCTACGTGCAGGATGCCGTTCGCATCGATGTCGAAGGTCACTTCGATCTGCGGAACGCCACGCGGTGCTGGAGGGATACCATCCAGGTGGAAGCGACCGATGGTCCGGTTGCCTGCGGCCATGGGGCGTTCGCCTTGCAGCACATGGATCTCTACGCTGGGCTGGCTGTCGCTGGCGGTGCTGAAGGTCTCGCTCTTCTTGGTCGGGATCGTGGTGTTCGATTCGATCAACTTGGTCATCACACCACCCATGGTCTCGATACCGAGGCTCAGCGGGGTGACGTCCAGCAGGAGTACGTCCTTCACATCGCCGGAAAGAACTCCCCCTTGGATGGCGGCGCCCACGGCCACCACTTCATCGGGATTCACCCCTTTGCTCGGCTCCTTTCCGAAGAATTTCTTCACCGCTTCCTGGATCGCAGGTATGCGGGTGCTGCCACCCACCAGGATCACCTCGTCGATGTCGCTGGTCTTCAAACCGGCGTTCTTCAGGGCACTTTCGCACGGGGCGATGGTGCGCTTGATCAGGCTGTCGGCGAGTTGCTCGAATTTGGCGCGGCTGAGGCTGCGCACCAAGTGCTTCGGCATGCCGTTCACGGGCATGATGTAGGGCAGATTGATCTCGCTGCTGGTGGTGGAGCTGAGTTCGATCTTGGCTTTCTCGGCGGCGTCCTTCAGACGCTGCAGGGCCATCGGGTCCTTGCGGAGGTCCAATCCCTCGTCGTTCTTGAATTCCTCGGCCAACCAGTCGATGATCACCTGGTCGAAGTCGTCACCGCCGAGGTGGGTATCACCATCCGTGCTCTTCACTTCGAACACGCCGTCGCCCAACTCGAGCACGCTCACGTCGTGGGTTCCACCACCACAGTCGAACACGACCACCTTTTGGTCCTTGTGCTTCTTGTCCAACCCATAGGCCAGTGCGGCCGCGGTCGGCTCATTGATGATCCGGCGCACTTTCAAGCCGGCGATCTCACCGGCTTCCTTGGTGGCCTGGCGCTGCGCGTCGTTGAAGTAGGCTGGTACGGTGATCACGGCTTCGGTAACGGTGGTCCCCAGGTAGTCCTCGGCCGTCTTCTTCATCTTCTGCAGGATCATGGCGCTGATCTCCTGCGGGGTGTAGTCCCTGTCGCCGATCGCCACGCGGGGCATACCGTTACTTCCACGCACCACTTTGTAGGGGACACGGGCGATCTCCTTCGCATCCTCCTCATAGGTATTGCCCATGAAGCGCTTGATGGAGAAGATCGTGTTCACCGGGTTGGTGATGGCCTGGCGCTTGGCGGGATCACCCACTTTACGCTCGCCACCTTCCACGAAGGCCACCACGCTCGGCGTAGTGCGTTTTCCCTCACTATTGGGGATGACGATGGGCTCGTTGCCCTCCATGACCGACACGCAACTGTTCGTCGTGCCCAGGTCGATACCGATGATCTTGCTCATTGTTGTTGGTTGTTGGGGTCCGGGGTATCGCACCCCGGCTGGTCCATTTCCTGCTTTCGTTCTCTGTTCCTGCCGCGGTTGTCAACCTTTGTGCCATGAGCTCCCGAGCCGTACCAACCTGCCAAGAACGAACAAAGCCCGCACGAAAGGCGGGCTTCGACTGACAAAAGGACAGATCGTCAGGGAGTGCAATCGTAAGGGGTCCCGGCATTCCGGGGGTGCCCGGAACAGAATCGCAGGAGCGCTGTCCGATCCCCGTCGATCAGTTCTTCCAAGGATTCATCGCTCAAGGCCTTTCCGAAGATGGATTTCGTGTACCGTCCGGCGAAGATGCCGTAGCCATTGGTCACGTTCGAGTAGGAAGGCCTATCCTCTATGATCCCGGAGATCGGTTCGCTCAAGGTCAGGAAGGTGTGGAATTCATCGTTCGCCACGGACAGGACGAAGTCGATGCCCATGAAGATGCGCTTGTCCACGGTGGGGTCCACTGGGATGATGGTCGCAAGCGTGCTGTAGAACGCAGCTCCATCCAGCAGGGCGCTCATGGGTTCGTTATTGGCCGTGTTCGCGCTGACATCGGTCCCCAACCGCTGTGTAATGGTATGGTCCGTCGTGTCCAGGCCACGAACTTCCCGATAGTTGAACCGGTAGTCGGCCACATAGCGCTTACCATCCCGGTTCGAGGTCCAGTTCAGTTCGAACTCGCCCAAGCCGCTGGGTGTAACGAGGCTGACGGGGATCTCCAGGCTTTGGTCGGCCGCCTGGAAGGAAAAGTCGTTCACGATGGTCGTTTTCGCTGACAAGGACTGTCCCTTCACCACCAGATCGAGTTCATATTCCCAGTCATCGTTCAGGTAGACCGTGACGGGGATGCCGTTCTGCATGATCTGGTCCGTATAGGTCTCACGGAAGGTGTAGACCTTTTGGTCGGGTGAATAGAACGTCCCGGGCTCCCGATCGGTGATCGTTGTCGGGGTCAGTTCGAAGGACTCGGTGCGAACACCATTCTCCAAGCGGTGGATCCGGGCCGTGGTAATGGCGCCATCGGCCCATTCGTTGGAATCGGGGATCTGGGCATACACGTATGCATCGCCCTCTCCTAAAAAGGCCTTGTTGATCTTCACATAGTGCACGGAATCGCGCATGTTCAGCAGGCCGTAGACGATTGTAATGTCCTTGTAGGGCGCGTTGATATCGAGTTCCGTGCTGCACCCCGCCAGGGTGGTGATGGCGATCGCCGATAAGAGGATGTGTTTCATACGGGTCCCTATGCGCGGTGGCCAAAGATAGACGGGGCCATGCACCAATGATCACTCTTTGAGCAACGGCCGCGATCCGGGATCCAGCGGTAGGGCGTCGGATCCGTGCGGAAAGCAGGACTATCGGGCTTGGCGCACGCCCCGGTGGGAAAAGGGCCTTTACTTTGGCACCAGCGGTAATCCGGGTCTATCCACCAATGCCAGCATCCGCCGTACGGCGGATACCCACACCCATGAGCACCAACTTGAAGAACGTGAAGCGCGTGACCACACACGTGTTGCAGGAGATGAAGGCCGATGGGGTGAAGATCGCCATGCTCACGGCCTACGACTATTCCCTGGCCCGTCTGGTGGACCGGGCAGGCATCGATGTGATCCTGGTGGGGGACAGCGCCAGCAACGTGATGGCCGGCCACGAGACCACCCTGCCCATCACCTTGGACCAGATGATCTACCATGCCTGCGGTGTGGTGCGGGGCAGCGAACGGGCCTTGATCGTGGTCGACCTGCCGTTCGGCACCTATCAAGGGAATTCGAAAGGGGCCCTCAATTCGGCCATCCGGATCATGAAGGAGAGCGGCGCCCATGCCGTGAAATTGGAAGGGGGCAAGGAGGTGCTCACCTCGATCGAGCGTATTCTCACAGCGGGCATCCCGGTGATGGGCCATTTGGGCCTTACGCCGCAGAGCATCTACAAGTTCGGCACCTACGTTGTGCGGGCCAAGGAACAGGAAGAGGCCGACCGCCTTCGTGCCGACGCCAAATTGCTCGAGGAGGCAGGCTGCTTCGCCCTCGTGCTCGAAAAGATCCCGGCGAAACTGGCCGCTGAAGTCGCTGCGAGCGTGCAGATCCCTGTGATCGGGATCGGTGCGGGAGCAGGGGTCGATGGACAAGTGCTGGTGCTTCACGACATGCTGGGGATCAACCAGGAGTTCAATCCACGGTTCCTGCGTCGTTATGCCGATCTGCACGGGGTGATCACCGGCGCCGTATCCGGCTACATCAAGGATGTGCGCGCCAAGGATTTCCCCAACAACGAGGAACAGTATTGACAGGTCCATCGTGAACGATCCCAAGACCGGTCCGATGGGTCCAGTTGCGCCGATCGTTCTTTCGCAGGACGATGACCTATTGGCCATAAGCAAGACGGCCGGGATCCCGGTGCAACCGGACCCCACGGGCGATCGCGATCTCCTGACCTCGCTCCGGGAACAGTTCAATGAACCCGGGATAGGGCTCGTTCACCGCTTGGATCGGCCGGTGAGCGGCGTGGTGTTGTTCGCACGCAATGCAAAGGCGCTGGCCGACCTGAGCGGGCAGTTCCAAGACCGGAAAGTGGTCAAGGTCTATTGGGCCATTGTGGAAGGAGCAATGGATACCGTGGTATTGGACCATGTGATCGAACATGATCCGCACCATCACAAGGCGCGTATCGGCGCGGCTTTCTCGTCGGGAAAACAGGCACGCATCGCTGTAAGGATGTTGACGAAGGGCGATCGATACACGTTGGTGGAAGTGGTGCCGGAAGGCGGCGCGTTCCACCAGATCCGAGCGCAGCTCGGTGCCGCCGGGCATCCGATCAAAGGCGATGTCAAGTACGGTGCGCGTCGCGGAGAGAAGGACCGCAGCATCGCGTTGCATGCACGATCCATCACCTTCGATCACCCGACGACGGGAGAACGTGTGACGCAATCGGCACCGGCGCCAGCTCCAACGCTGTGGCAGGCGCTCATCGACCGGATGAGGACCGGCGGGTGACCGGTCCGATCACATTGGGTCCACGTCCGTGACCAGTTGGATAGCGGAGTGCTGCGGATCGCCGAACACCCGATCGATCGTATCGCGCACGAAGTCCTTCTCACTGTGATGCCGCGTCCGCCCAAGCTTGATCAACAACCGTCGCAGGTGTTTGTCGCGGATCCGCGAGACCACGGGTATCTCCGGACCTAGCACACGATCGGCCAGACCTTCTCGCAGGGCCAGGGCCAGGGCGCTTGCAGCAGATGCCACGCGTTCCTCGCTGCGGTGTTTCAAGGTCAACTGCACCATGCGGGTGAAAGGCGGATAGCCATGCGCCCTGCGGTGTTCCAATTCACGCTCATACATGCCGTCCACGTCATGCTTCACCACCAGGTCGAGCACCGGATGCTGGACTTCCTGCGCCTGGATGATCACCGATCCCGCGTTCTTCCTTCGGCCCGATCGGCCGGCGACCTGCGCCATCAGTTGGAACGCCCGTTCATGCGCCCTGAAATCCGGGAAGCGCATCAGGTTGTCCGCATTCAGGATGCCGACGGTGCTCACGTGGTCGAAGTCCAGTCCCTTGGTCACCATTTGGGTACCCACAAGAATGTCGATCGCACCTTGGCCGAACGCGGTAAGGATGCGCTCCAGGGCGTGTTTGCCCCGTGTGGTATCCTGGTCCATGCGGGCCACTTTCGCCGTGGGGAAGAACTCGCCCAGTTCTTCTTCGATCTTTTCCGTACCGAAGCCCAACATGCGCAGGCGTGGGCTTCCGCAGTGACCGCAGGTGGTTGGTGGCGGATATTGTCGGCCGCAGTAATGACAGCGCAATTGGTGCTGCAGCTTGTGATAGGTGAGGCTCACATCGCACTGGTCGCATTCGGGGATCCAACTGCACGTCTCGCACTGCCATACCGGAACATAACCGCGCCGGTTCTGGAAGACGATCACCTGCTCGCGCCTGTCCAAGGCTTGCTGGATCGCATCGATGAATGTGCGCGTGAAATGGCCACGCATCAGTTTACGCTTGGCCGCATCGCGCAGGTCCACGCGTGTGATCATGGGCATCTGCACATCGCCGAAGCGAACGAGCAGTTCCACATGTCCGTATTTACCGGTGCGAGCGTTGTGCTGACTTTCCATGCTCGGTGTGGCGGAACCGAGGAGAACTTTTCCCTTGTGCAAACCGGCCAGGACGACGGCCATGTCCCGTGCGTTGTAGCGTGGCGCTGGATCGTGCTGCTTGTAGCTGGGATCATGTTCCTCGTCGACAACGACCAGTCCCAAACGTTGGTAAGGCAGGAACAATGCGGACCGCGCTCCGATGATCATCGCCGGGGGATCATCGCCCAAGCAGCGCATCCACAATGCTGTGCGCTCATGTTGCGCCATGCGCGAATGGAAGACCGCGATCCGGTCCGGGAAGCGATGCCGCAGGCGTGCGATGATCTGTGTGGTCAAGGCGATCTCCGGCAGCAGATAGAGCACCTGCTCATTGCGGGCGATCACCTCGGAGATCAACGTGGTGTAGATCTCCGTCTTACCGGATGATGTCACGCCGCGCAACAGGACCACATCATGCCCCCTGAACGCACTGCGCACTTCGTCGAGTGCTTTGCGCTGGGGTTCCGATAGGTCCGGCGCTCTCTGCAATGGTCTGCTTGGATCGGGCCTGCCTACTTCGCGCTCGTACAATTCGAAGAGCCCTTTATCCACCAATTGCTTGATAACGGTGGTCGTGGAACCACTGGCATGGACCAGCTTGGCGCGTTCCACTTCCTTGGGATCATCGGTCATGCACCGGCTGATCTCCACGAAGCGCATCAGGACATGCAATTGCTTCGGCGCTTTTTCCAAGCGATCGAACCAACCATGGAGGGCTTCTTCGTTGGAATTGCCGGCCGCCAAACGAACGTAGGTGGCCATGCGCGGCTTCCAGTCGTCCCTCAATTGTTCCTCCAGCAGAAGGGCACCTCGTTCCATCAGGCGCTTCACGACCGGCATGGGGTCCTTCAGGCCGAGCATTTCACCCGCCTGTTCCAAGGTGATCACGTTGTTCTGTTCCAGTGCCTGCAGCAGGAGAACAGCGCGTCCTTGATCGGCAGTGTCCTTTGCTGCTTCCGGTCCGGCAACGAGCCGTGTTTCACTGGATAGCGCGAGCTGTGCGGGAAGTGCAGCGATCATGACCTCCCCGAGCGAACAGAGGTAGTGGGCCGCGATACGGTCCCAGAGGTCCAGCTGCTCCGGAAGCACGACAGGGGTCGCATCCAGCACGGATAGGACAGGACGAACGGAGCGATGCGGTGGACGATCACCATGGACCGCGCGAACAAGGCCACCGTACAACTTGCGACCACGCCCGAAGGGGACCGCAACGCGCATTCCGGGAATTACCGGACCCAACCCCTCCGGCAAGGCATAGGTGAAGGTGCCAGGCACGGCCAACGGAAGGATCACATCGACGAACACGGTGGGAAGACTGTCCACAAAGGTGGTCCACCGGGATCAACGGTCGATGTCACGGGTGTGTAAGGTGGAATTGGAACGAGGAACGGTGGGCAACATTTCACTCCCTCGGCCTGTCCTTATTGCATGAAGCGCAAGCAAGCAAAGCCCGATGAGAAAGAAGGCGTTGTGGAGAAGGGGAACTACGACCTGACCACGCCTTTGTGGAACAAATACTACCAGCAGGTGCGCAAGAGCATCCGATTCCCGCGCTATTACAAGCGGGCCCTGAATTGGTGAGGGATGGGGAGGGAAGTGTGGATCCGTGTACTTTCGACACGCTCCAGTCCACAATCGCCCTACCATGACGCGTGCCATCAGCCTCCTTGCCGGGATCGTCTCGACAACCCTGCTTTCCGCCCAGACCGGCGCCAATTGTGCCAATGCCGTACCTGTTGACATCGGTACCCACACCGCACCTTCGGACAATTACTACTATGTCTTCGTTCCGGACCAGACAGGTACCTACCTGGCCCGGACCTGCGGCCTGATGACCTGCGACACGAAGCTGTGGGCCTATGATTTCTGTACAGGCCTTATCGTGAACGAACAAGGCCAGAATGCGCTGGAGTACAATGATGACATCTGCGGATACCAGTCCATCATCAGCATGGCTCTTACGGAAGGGGAGACCTACTATATCCGGGTCGGTGACTATAATGATGCTTGCGCCGGCCAGCAAGTGACATGGGAACTGGTCGTGGAACACCTGGTGCCCGACCCGATCGTTTGCGACGCAGGAGAGGTGGAGATAACGGTCGTTCTAACTCCTGACGACCTGCCCGGTGAGACCAGTTGGGACGTGGTGAACGCAGAGGGTGTCATGCTGGCCAACGGGGGGGCTACGGGAGCCCAATTCTGCGTGCCGGAGGAAGAGTGCGTGGTGTTCACCATCCATGATCAATACGGGGATGGACTGCATGCCCCCGGTGGTTTCTGGATCTACCGTGATGGCGTCCAGGTCGGTAGCGGTGGGGTGTTCAATTACCAGGACGTGGTGGAAACGAATTGCCCGGCGGGCTTCAGTTGTGGGACACCCCTGGACATCACCACGGGATCCCACTCCGCTACTCACAATGACTTCTGGTACGCGTTCGTACCGGACGTGAACGGCATGTACTCCGTTTCCACCTGCGCTGCGGATTGCGACACGCGCATCTGGATCTACGATCACTGCGACAACCTGATCTGGGACGATACCAACGTCGGGGCCATCTATTTCAATGATGGCAATGCGGCGTGCGGAGAACAGGCGGACGTCGACGCCATCCTCGAAGCCGGTGAGACCTATTTCATCCGCATCGGAGCCCCTGATGGTGCTTGTACCGGGGCGATCCCATGGACGCTTACCTACGACGGAGGCATCGTGGGTTGCATGGACCCCGCTGCTTGCAACTACGACCCCCTGGCAACCGTGGCCGGTACATGTATCATGTTCGGGGATCCTGAATGTCCCAACGGTCCCGATCTGACGGTGCGAAGCGATGTGTTACAGAACTCCATTCAACTGGGTGGGTTGAACGTGGGACCCACGGACTGCTACATCGCTGAAGGCTGTTTGGATGGCTATGGTGTCCGCGAGATCGTCCGGTTCACCACGCACATCCAGAACATCGGCAACCAGGACTTCTACATCGGCAACCCGGGATCCAACCCGGACCAGTTCAACATGGTCAATTGCCACGGCCATGCGCACTATGAGGGCTATGCCGAGTATTTGCTGTACAACACCGATGGAGAAACGGTCGTGGACGGGTTCAAGAACGGCTTCTGTGTACTCGATCTGGAGTGCAGCATGGGAGGGACCGCGCAATATGGCTGTAACAACATGGGGATCAGTACCATGTGCGGGGATATCTACAACTCGAGCCTGAGTTGCCAATGGGTGGATATCACAGGTGTCCCGGAAGGCACGTACACGCTGGTCGTGCGCACCAACTGGGACAATAGCCCGGATGCAGTAGGTCGGTACGAGACCGACATCAACAACAACTGGGCGCAGGCCTGCCTTTTCATCGACCGTACGCCGACCTTGTCCGTGAGCGTGGTCGCCAATTGCCAACCCTATGTCGACTGCCTGGGCAACATCTACGGTAGCGCTACCTATGATTGCCTGAACGTTTGCGACGGTGACGCCTTGATAGGCGACCTGAACACGGATAGTTCCCAGGACCAGAGCGATGTGGTCCAGTACGTGAGCGGCATCCTTGGCAACGATATCGAGGCGCTGCCTTGCACGGACATCGACATGGATGGCAACATCACCGTGAGCGATGCGGCCTTCATCGCCTTCTGCGACTACTGGAACACCTACAACCACACGCCGGACCAGAACGCGGTGCACGATCACTGCAACTTCCCGTTCAACGAGATCATCAATCCCTTCGACTCGGTGACCTTCTCCCTGGGTGCAGTGGATATGGCGGAAGGGTATTTGGATGTCCTGGTGAAGAACCCCAACCGTCGAATTGTGGGTTATGAGCTCATGATAAGCGGGGTGCAGATCACGGCGGTGGAGAACCTGATCGATCCACAGATGTACCCGGTGGATCCACAGTTCGCTTTCGGCACGGGCCATCTGATCGTGGTCTCCGATGTGGATTCGACCATCCAGCGTAACAACGACTTCGTGCCTTTGTGCCGGGTCCACTTTTCCGATGCCCAACAGCTCATTTGCATCAGCGAGGTGATCGATGTGGTGAACGAGAACTACATGAACAGCACCACGTTCCTGGAGAACGCCTGTGCCACGTTCACCGGTATCTCAACGCAGGATGTCGGTACGGTGCGGGTGTACCCGAACCCGTTCAAGGAGCAAACAGTGGTGATCTTCCCTGCGCAACCAAGCACTCCGGCCCAATTGCTGCTCACGGATCTACAAGGCCGCGAAGTGCGCCGTTACAGTAACGTGACCAATGGCCGGGTGACGATCGAACGTGGCGCCCTTGCGCAAGGAGCCTACCTCTACCGCCTCACCGGTCCGGTGCAAGCCAGTGGCCGTTTGCTGGTGGAGTAGAAGCGTTCCACAGTGCATTGTGTACGAGGCGGGCTTAGGTCCGCCTCACGCGTTTCCAAAGGCGGCTACTTTCACCCCATGTCACGCTCCTCGCATACCACGGCCGCTGTTGTCGTCCTCGGCGCGTTGTTCTTCCTGTTCGGCTTCACCACCTGGATCAACGGTCCGCTGATCGGATACTTGAAGATCGTGTGCGAGTTGAAGGATGGTGCGGAACCCTTCTATGTCACGTTCGCGTTCTACATCGCCTACTTCGTTACCGCCTTGCCCATGGCCTGGGTCCTGCAACGGACCGGCATGAAGCGGGGCATGATGTACGGGCTCTTCACGATGGCCGTGGGTGCGTTGCTCTTCATCCCCGCAGCGCAGAACAGGTCCTATGGGATGTTCCTGCTCGGCCTCTTCGTCATCGGCACCGGACTGTCGCTCCTGCAAACCGCCAGTAACCCATACATCACCGTGGTCGGCCCCTTGGAAAGTGCCGCTGCGCGGATCAGCATCATGGGTATCTGCAACAAGATGGCCGGTGTGCTGGCGCCTATCGTGTTGGGAGCTGTGTTGCTAGGCGATGCGTCCACGCTCCAAGG
>DEQO01000130.1 GCA_002360495.1 Flavobacteriales bacterium UBA3364 | reverse complement strand
AAGGCGATCACCTGCAGGAAGGCCGAGGAGCCCTTCTCCACCGTGAGGCCCTGGCGGCGCACCTCCAGCGGCAGGCGCGGCTCGGCCTGCTTCACGCGGTTGTTCACGTTGAGCGCGGCCTTGTCCACGTCCGCGCCGATGTTGCAGGTGACCTGGACCTCCAGGACGCCCGCGGCCGAGGAAACGCTCGACATGTAGAGCATGTCCTCGACGCCGTTGATCTGCTGCTCGATCGGCGTGGCCACGGTCTGCTCCACGTTCACCGCGTTGGCACCGGTGTAGTTGCCGGTGATCTTGATCATCGGCGGTGTGATCTCCGGATACTGGCTTACCGGAATACCCTTCAGCACGATGAGGCCGAGCAGCACCATGAAGATGCTGATGACCATCGCCACGATGGGCCTGCGGATGAAGAACTCGCTCATGCGGTGCGGTGGTGCAGATCAGTTTCCGGAGGACTTGGCGTAATCCCATTCCAACGGCTTGGGGATCACGGCCACTTTCGGGTCGATGAGCGCGTTGCCGATGAGCGCCACCTTTTGGCCGGCTTGCAAGCCCTCTTCGATCACCCAGTTCTCCCCGACGCGTGCGCCTACTTTCACGGGGGTCACCACCACTTTGTTGCTGTCGTCGAGCAGGTAGACGTTGTACACGTTCTGCAGCTGGTTCACGGCGCGCTGGGGCACCATCACGGCATTGTCCACCTGGTCCGTCCGGATACGGACCTTCACGCTTTGTCCAGGACGCAAGGACCGCGCCTCGTTCGGGAACACCGCCTGGATCAGGATCGAACCGGTGGAGGGATCCACACTACGATCGGCCAGGTCCAAATGCCCGGCTTGCGGATAGGGAGAGCCATCCGAAAGGAGGAGTTGCACTTCTTTCCGCGCGGCACGCAGGGCTGTATCCTCCTTGGCACGCCGCTGGAAGCCGAGGATGTCCGTTTCGCTAACGGGGAAGCGGACACGCATACCACCCAGACTGCTCACGGTATTGATCGCACCGCCCAAGGTCCCCTTGCCCACATAATCACCTGTCAGCACCTTGCTGATGCCGATCACGCCGTCGATGGGTGAGGTGATGTGCGTGTACCCGAGTTCGATGTTCGCTGTCTCCAGTCCGGCTTCCGCAACTGAGAGTTCGGCGAGCGCCGCGTCGTAGGCCGCACGGGCGGCATCCAGGTCACGTTTGCTCAATGCGTTCATCGCTGCGAGGGGCTCCACACGGTCCAGGTCGGCCTTCTTGTTGGCCACCATCGTCTCAGCGCGGGCCACCTCACCGGCGGCCGCATCCACCTTGCTGCGCACGGGTAGGTCATCGATCGTGTACAACAACTGCCCCTTCTTCACTGCATCGCCCTCCTTGAAATGGATCCCGGTGATCCAACCCTCCACACGAGGGATGATCTGGATATCCTCCTGGCCGTAGGTCTGGCCCACGAACTCGGAGAACACCGGCACGTCCATCTGCGTGGCATTCACCACGTTCACTTCGGGATGTATGACCGGGGCCGAGCTCTCCTCGCCACAGCTGATCAGCAGCAACGAAAAAAGCACGATCACAGGGCTCGTTCTGCTAGGAATGCACATCATGGAGGTTCCCACCAAGGTTTGGCTAAAGTGTCCAAACTTAGAAAGTCCCAAGCAAAGGACCGGGCAAGAACTACCGGAAGGCGCGACCTTCACCTGACCATCATCAGCTCGCACGCTGATGGCCATCGACTATCTTGCCTTGGATCAAGACAAAGAGCATGTCCGACCATTTCGAAAAGCATATCACCAAGGGCAAGTCCCTTCGCACCAAGTTCGCACGTGCCACACTGGCCCAATGGAAAGAGTCGAAGGGGCGCCTGCCGGTCATGGACCAGATCCGCGCCAGCGACCAGGACCGCTTGCCGAAGCTGGTGCCCGTTCGGCATGAGCGCATGAAGGAAAGCCCCTTCGTGTTCTACCGCGCCACCGCTGGCATCATGGCGTCGGACCTTGCCGGGGTGAGCACCGGACTTTACGTGCAGGCCATCGGCGACTGCCACCTGATGAATTTCGGCGGGTTCGCCACGCCGGAGCGCACCCTGGTGTTCGACGCGAACGACTTCGATGAAACGCACCCCGCGCCGTGGGAGTGGGACCTGAAGCGGCTGGCCGCCAGCTTCGTGCTCGCCGCGCGGGCCGGCGGACTCGACGCGAAGGAGGCCGAGGGCGTAGCCTTCGAACTGGGTGCCGCCTATCGTGATGCCGTACGGGATTTCGCGGAAATGTCCATGCTCGATCTATGGTACATGAAGTTCGACCTGCGCGGCCTGGTACAACGCGCGCGCAGCAACAAGGCGAAGAAGGTGCTGCAGGATGCGATCGATGAGGCCGAGAAGAACACGCACATCAAGACCTTCTACAAGCTCACCGAGAGCAACCTCGGCCGCTTTGAGATCCGCGAACAGAAGCCGCTGGTGTACCACCCCTTCGACATGAAGAAGGACATGGCGATGATCCTGCGCTTCATGGACGAGTACAAGCGCACCCTGCAACCCGACCGGCGCATCCTCTTCGAACGGTACAAGGTGGTTGACGTGGCGCTGAAGGTGGTGGGCGTGGGCAGCGTGGGCACGCGCTGCTACGTGGTGTTGCTGATGAACGACCGCGACGAACCGCTCTTCATCCAGGTGAAGGAGGCGCGGCGAAGCGTGCTCGCCCCGTTCACCACATCGGAGGCGTACGCGCACGAAGGCCGTCGCATCGTCGAGGGCCAGCGCCTGGTGCAGGCAGCGAGCGACATGTTCCTGGGATGGAGCACGGGCCCGCTGGGCCGCCACTTCTACTTGCGCCAGCTGCGCGACCAGAAGATGGCCTTGAACGTGGACCGTTTCGATGAGGAACTGCTCACGAGCTACGCCCGATTGTGCGGTAACATCCTGGCGCGCGCCCACGTGCGCACCGGCCCGGGCGCGGTGCTGGCAGGCTATCTGGGCGGTAGCGATGCGGTACCCGAAGCCATCGCGCGCTTCGGCATGCTGTACGCCGACCAGACCGAGAAGGACCACGCGGAATTCACGAGGGCGCTGCGGCACAAAGCACATGCACGCCTGCCGAAGGAGCGCAAGCTGCGCCGCAAGGTGAAGGCCATGCGCAAGGAAGTGGTCGCCCGATCCTCCAGAAAGAAGGCACCGGGGTCGAAGCGATGATCACTCTTGCGTACATGGGGGCTGGGTGAACGGTTGGCGAAGCTACGGGTAGGGTTGCAAGCTGCGACCCGTGTTCCAGTACGCGTCCTTCACACAGCGGAAGCCCACGTGGCTCAGGCACAGGTGACTTCCACCGCGCGATGCCCTATTTCCGCGTCGTTTCGGGAAAGGTCTCCACCGTTACCTGCGTGATCGTTCCGGTGAACGCGTTCATATGCGCATCATAATCGAGGCTCACGTTCGTCTCGTTATCGCGGCCCACATCGGCGCCTTCATCGCCGCTGAACGCGAAGGGCTCGGTCTTGGGGATGCGGCCTTCGGCGACCACCTGCCCATCCACGCGCAGTATGGAGCGCCCACCCGTGCCGGGCTTCGCCTCATCCGGAATGAACTCGTACACAACGGTGTGCTTGCCGGTGGACAAGGGCTTGGCGCTGCTGATATTGGTGCGTTCCAGGGCGAACCAGTTGTACTCGTGGTGCACGCGGCCCTGCTTCATGTACAGCGTCCAGCCTCCGAAGTAGCCGGCCTGGCACAGGATCACGCCGTCGGTGCGTTCGCCCAATTCCACTTCCGCGGTGATGGTGTGGTGCACGCCCTTCACGTTGACGAAGGCGTTCTCCATCATGCCCACCATGCCCGGGTATACCGTGAGTTTGGTACGCCCGCCCATCAGGTCGGGTCGACCGGCGACGCGCGGATCGAAGCGCTCGCTACGGCGGTCGTCTATGGGGAACACGTGGTTGCGGATGGCCTCCTGTTCGAAGATCTTCTGCAGCTCCTTCAGTTTCTCCGGCTCTTGGGCCGCGAGGTCGTTGGCCTGGCTGAAGTCCTCGTCGATGTGGTACAGCTCCCACACGTCCTCGCTCAGCGGCGGGTTCTTCATCAGCAACCAGGGGATGCTGTGGCGCGTGCAGGCCATCCAACCCTCGTGATAGATGCCGCGGTTTCCGAACATCTCGAAGTACTGGGTGGTGTGGCGCTCTGCGGCCTTCGCGTCGCCGAAAGAGTAGGCCATGCTCACCCCGTCCATCCTGCGTTGTTCCACGCCGTTCACCATGCTCGGTTCGGGGAGGTGGCAGGCTTCGAGCACGGTGGGTGCCACGTCGATCACGTGGTGGAACTGCGAGCGCAGCTCGCCCTTGGCGGTGATGCCCTTGGGCCAGTGCACCACCATGCCGTTGCGCGTGCCGCCGAAGTGGCTGGCCACCTGCTTGGTCCACTGGAAGGGCGCGTTGGTGGCCCATGCCCAGCCGATGCTGTAGTGCGGGTAGGTGGTAGGTCCGCCCCAGGTCTCCAGGTGATCCATCATCTGGTCGGCCTTGCCCACGATGCCGTTCAGCGCCATCATCTCGTTGTAGGTGCCCTCCGGCCCGCCCTCGGCGCTGGCGCCGTTGTCACCCACGATGTAGAAGAAGATGGTGTTGTCCAGTTCGCCGATGGCCTCCAGCTGTTCCACCAGGCGACCTACCTCATGATCGGTATGCTCGGCGAATCCGGCGAAGACCTCCATCTGCCGGGTGAAGAGCTTGCGCTGCTGCTCGTTCATATCCGCCCAAGCGGGGATCTGCGCGGGTCGCGGGGTGAGCTTCGCGTTCGGCGGGATGATCCCCATCTGCTTCTGGCGGGCGAAGCTCTCCTCGCGGAGCGCGTCCCAGCCGCCATCGAACTTGCCCTTGTACTTGTCCGCCCACGCCTTCGGCACATGGTGCGGGGCGTGTGTGGCTCCTGGTGCGAAGTACATGTAGAAGGGTTTGTCCGGCGTGAGGCTCTGTTGCGCGCTCACCCAGTTGATGGCCTGGTCGGCCATGTCGGTGGTGAAGTGGTAATCCTCGCGCTCGGGTGCTTCCACGCGGGTGACACCGTCGTAAATGGCAGGTGCCCACTGGTTCGTTTCACCGCCGATGAAACCGTAGAACTTGTCGAAGCCGCTGCGCGTGGGCCAGCGGTCGTATGGGCCGCTCACACTCACTTCCCACGGTGCCGTTTCGTGGTACTTGCCGAAGGCCGCGGTGCTGAAGCCGTTCTGCCGCAGGATCTCGGCCAGCGGGGTCACGCTCTGGGGGCGCACACCGGTGTTGCCGGGGAATCCAGTGGCCAGTTCCATGATGGCACCCGCGTTGTTCACGTGATGGTTGCGGCCGGTAAGCAGGGCCACGCGCGTTGGGCTGCACAGGGCGGTTGTGTGGAACCGGTTGTAGCGCAGGCCGCTCTGTGCCATGCGCTCCAGCGTGGGCATGTGGATGGGGCCGCCGAAAGTGCTGCTGGCGCCGAAGCCGATGTCGTCGATCAATACCACCACCACGTTGGGAGCACCTTTCGGCGCGGTCACGCTCCAAGCCATCGGGGCCTTCGCGCTCCTGGCGTCCATTTCGGTGATGCTTGCTGGCGTGGGCTCGTGGATCGGAAGTACGGTGCGATCGAGGTCCGCGACGGCCGTGGTGTCCTGCGCCCGCGGCTCGCCACTGGTGCCATCAGGGGTGGAACAGGCGGTGATCAGCAGCGCACTGAGGAAGGCGTGAATGGCAAGGCGGACGCGACGCATTGGTGCTTGGTTGGTATGATGTAAAGGAAGCAATTATGACGGGCCCGCCTGGTGAATGCCCGCTGGAGATGGTGCCGGACGCGGTGTGCCGGTCAGTTCGCATTATCGCCAGCGGCGTTCGAACGGGACCGCGGCGTGAAATAGTACTTGAGGCGCAGCCGGATGATGTTGTCCGTTGACGGGTCGTCATCGCTGAGCGCATCGCGCGACCGCTGCAGCGTGTAGATCAGCTCCGCGCGCCAGTTGTACGAGAACTTGCGGCCAAGGCCCGTGCGCACGCGCATCCGGTTGGCGAAGCGTTCGGACACATCCTGGTCCATGGTGATGAAGACCTCGGCATCGGCGATACCATACCACATGGTGTCGCTGTCATAGCTGCGCACATCAAGGGGCAGCACCAGCTCGGCACGAAGCCTGGTGCGTTGCGCGCGCTCCACGGCGGCGCTCTCCTCATTACGCATGCGCCGGAGCTCGTACCGCGCGTTCAGGCGAAGCTGCGCCCGCTTGAACGGGGTGAAGTTGTACTTCCCACCGAGCTGGAGCCGAAGCTCGGCCGTGTTCAGATCGGTGCGTTGGATGGTGTACGAATACGGCAGCCCGGCCATGAAGCTCCAATGCGCCGTGGGACTCACCTCCAAGCTGGGGCTTATGTTGAGACTCTCCCAGCGGTCGTGCTCGGAGATGAGCGTCTGGTAGCTCAACTCGCACTCGGCCATGTAATAGCTCGCGAACGAGCGGCCAAGGATGCCGTCCATCCAGAGCTGAGTGTTGGGGTCTTGTGCTGCGGTAGTATGGGACAGAATGAACGCGACCATGGCATGCAGGCCTGCTCTCCGGACAAGCGGTGGGCGTACCAACATGCGCTCAAGGTGTGGGAGCGTCCTTTACGCAGCGGAAGCCCACGTGGCTCATGCCGCTATCAGGCGTGCTGCCCTGACGTGCGCTCGGCCGGTAACGCCAGCAATACGTGTCGTGGCAAAGGAAGCTGCCACCGCGCTGCGCCCGCAAGGGTTCGTAGGGACGCTCGGGATCATAGCTCTTCGCTGGTCCTTGAGGGTCCGTGATGCGTTGTCCGGCACGTCGTGCGTACAAGGTCATGTCCAGCCAGTCACTGCACCATTCCCACACATTTCCGGCCATGTCGTACAGGCCGAAGCCGTTGGGTGCATAGCGGCCCACCGGAGCCGTGCGCACATAGCCGTCCTTCGCGGTGTTCATTTGCGGAAAGGGACCCTGCCAGCTGTTGCATTTCACCACACTGTCCGTGGGGTGATCGGTGCCCCAGAGGTAGGGCTGGCGTTCCACGCCGCCACGTGCGGCGCGTTCCCATTCGGCCTCGGTGGGCAGGCGCTTACCGACCCATGCGCAATAGGCCATGGCGTCGTTCCAGCTCACCTGCACCACGGGGTGGTCCATGCGATCGGTGATGTTGCTGCCGGGTCCTTCGGGATGCCGCCAATCCGCACCGTGCGTCCAGCTCCACCATTCGAGGTATCGGCAATCGTGCAGGTCCTTCCCTACAGGGCTGAATACGAGTGAGCCGGGCACAAGGTCCTCCGGCTTCGGTGGTGGTGTGCCGGGAGCCACCTGTTCCATGATCTCCTCGAGCAAAGGCGCCTTCTCCGCATCGGTCACGTATCCGGTGGCCTTCACGAAACTGTCGAACTGCGCGTTGGTCACCTCGGTTGTGTCCATGAAGAAACCCTTCACCGATACACGGTGTGCGGGCCGCTCCTCTGGCCATGCGAGCGTGTCGTCGCTGCCCATGGTGAACTCTCCACCTGGGATCCACACCATGCCTGCCGGCGCTTCGCCCGCGGGTCGCTCATCCGGGTGGTGCGGCACCGTGTCACGCAGGGTGGATGCGCTGGGTGTCGGGCCTGAATGCGTTCCGCAGGAGGCCAGGCAGAGCAGAAGGAAGGGGAGGTGGAGGTGGAAGAGTCTCACGAACGGAGGCCGAAGCTAGTGGCGAATTTGAACCTCATGGTGATCCGATACCCGGTAAGGGATTCAACTGGCGGCTGAAGTATGTTAGCGACCTTCGGCACGAGCATGTCGAGCACTTGTGATCCACCGCATCAAATACCAACACCGCTTCCCGTGATGAAGATCGTTCAGCCTCCCATCAACAAGTCCCTGCTCTTAGGTATGGGCCTCGCCCTCACTTTGGGCGCCACGGCCCAGCAGGCGAAGAAGCCCAACATCCTGGTGATCTGGGGCGACGACATCGGCACCTGGAACATCAGCCACAACAACCGCGGCATGATGGGGTACCAGACGCCGAACATCGATCGCATCGCCAAGGAGGGGGTGGCTTTCACCGACTATTACGCGCAGCAGAGCTGCACGGCCGGTCGCGCCGCCTTCATCAGCGGTTCCGTGCCGGTACGCTCGGGCATGACCAAGGTGGGCATGCCGGGTGCGCCCCAAGGCTGGCAGAAGACGGACTGCACCATGGCCACGGTGCTCAAGTCCCAGGGCTATGCCACCGGTCAGTTCGGCAAGAACCACCAGGGTGATCGCGATGAGCACCTGCCCACCCTGCACGGCTTCGATGAGTTCTTCGGCAGCCTCTACCACCTCAACGCCGAGGAGGAGCCCGAGAACGAGGACTATCCCGGCGACATGGTCCTGGCCAATGGCAAGACCTTCCGTGAGCAGTTCGGTCCGCGCGGGATCATCCGCTCCAAGGCCGACGGCAAAGGCGGCCAAACGATCGAGAGCCTTGGTCCGCTGACCAAGAAGCACATGGAGACCATCGACGAGGAGACGAACGTCGCCGCCCGGGAGTTCATCCGCCGCCAGGTGAAGGACGGAAAGCCTTTCTTCTGCTGGTGGAACGCCACGCGCATGCACTTCCGCACCCACGTTCGTGCCGAGAACCGCCATCCCGGTCATGATGAGTACACCGATGGCATGATCGAGCACGACATGCAGGTGGGTGAGCTGTTGAAGCTGATCGACGAGCTGGGGATCGCGGACAACACCATCATCCAGTACTCCACCGATAACGGTCCGCACTACAACACCTGGCCCGATGCCGGCACCACGCCGTTCCATGGCGAGAAGAACAGCAACTGGGAAGGCGCCTTCCGCGTGCCCTGCTTCATCAAGTGGCCGGGCCATTACCAGGCCGGTGTAACGCTCAATGGCGTCGTTTCGCACGAGGACTGGTTCCCCACCTTCGCTGCTGCGGCCGGCGCGCCCGACATCAAGGAGAAGCTGCTGAAGGGTGGCGTGGTGCTCAATGGCCGCACCTACAGGAACCACATCGACGGGTACGACCTCAACGACTACCTCAGCGGCAAGGTGAACGATTCGCCGCGGCACGAGTTCTTCTATGTGGGCGACGATGGCAACATGATGGCCATCCGCGTGGACGACTGGAAGGCGACCTACCTGGAGAACCGCGCGCACCAGTTGCAGGTGTGGCGTGAACCGCTGGTGGAGCTGCGCATGCCCCTGCTCTTCAACCTGCGCCGCGACCCCTTCGAAAAGGCCTACGAGAACTCCAACACCTACCACGACTGGATGATCGACCGGGCGTACGTCCTTGGCCCCATGCAGTTCGTGGCCAGCAAGTTCCTGATGACGATGAAGGACTATCCGCCCAGCCAGGTGGCGGGCGATTGGAGCCTGAAGTCGCTGGAGGAACAGATCAAGGCCATGACGGTCGCCGGCAAATAGCACCACCTCACCGGGTATGATGAAGAGGCCGCATCGGTTGCAGATCCGATGCGGCCTTTTCGTTCGGAACCGGCACCACGATATCTATGTATGAAGTACACACGATCATCTTTCCTGCTTTCCATTGCGACTGCGGGCGCGCTGTTGGCCTGTGAGGCACCGGCACCTACACGGGCGAACAGCGCCGACACGAGCATCGCCGCCGTGGACCCGATGCCCAGCTGGAACGCGGGCGCGACCAAGCAGGCCATCATCGACTTCGTGCAGCGTACCACTACCGAAGGCGGTACCGACTTTGTGCCGGTGCCGGAGCGCATCGCGGTCTTCGACAACGACGGTACGCTGTGGAGCGAAGCCCCGATGCCCCCGCAGTTGGCCTTCGTGCTCCACGAGATCAAGCGTCGCGCGCCGAACGAACCAGCGCTGGCGAAGGACCCCATGGTGAAGGCTGCCCTCGCCGGAGACCTGGCCACCTTGGCCGCCGGCAAGCACCACGATGGACTGATGCACCTGCTGGCACTGACGCATGCGGGCATCACCGTGCCCGACTACCAGGCCAACGTGCGCGAATGGATGAAGGGCTTCCAGCAGCCCAAGGGTGGTGCGGGCCTCGCCGGTGCCACGTACCAGCCCGTGCTGGAGCTGCTCACCTACCTGCGCGCCAACGGCTACAAGACCTTCATTGTTTCCGGCGGTGGCATCGACTTCATGCGCGTGTTCGCCGAAGAACTGTACGGCATACCGCCGGAGCAAGTAGTGGGCAGTTCAGCTGCGGTCGACTTCGAGCTGGTGAACGGGGTGCCCACCCTCACCAAGACGATGGAGGACATCTTCGTGGACGACAAGGACGGTAAGCCGGCGGGCATTCATCGGCACATCGGTCGGCGCCCCGTTTTCTGCGCCGGCAACAGCGATGGCGACCAGGCCATGCTCGAGTACACCACGCTGAACAACCCGCGCCCGAGCTTCGGGCTGATCGTGCACCACACGGACTCCGTGCGCGAGACAGCCTACGACGCGAAGCCGCCGGTGAGCGGCACTTTGATCAGCGCGTTGACCGCAGCGCCGAAACACGGATGGCTGGTGGTGGACATGGTGAAGGATTGGAACGATGTGTTCGTGTCCGCGAAGTGATCGGAGTGATAAGTGCACCTATTTTCACGGAAGAGACCTGACCCCAATAGTCACAACATGCATAACCTGCATTACCCCATCAGTACCGCCCTACTGCTCACCCTGTTCACCGCATGCGGCGGCGATGGCGGCAGCACCAAGACCGACACCACCAGCACCGACACCACCGCATACTGAGCTGGACGCGCCGGCGGTGTGGTACTCAAGACCGGTGCTCAACCGGTAGAGCGGAACCTTGATGAGGTTGCGGTAGTATCCGGCATAGAAGCCCGTGCGCGCATCGGCCTCGCCCCAGTCACCGTCCACGTTGCTGCTGTGGTAGCCCGCGCGGATCCCGTTCCATCCATCATCATCGTCCTTCTCCTGGGCGAGGGCGATCAGAGGAAGTGTCCTCAGCAGGGCGACGCAGAGGATTCTCATGGGGCTGTTGTTCGGGTTTGGGAGTTGGACGATGAGAGTGAAGGTTGGATCACGGGACCAGGTTGAACAATGCAGGTGGGGTCGCGGCATTTATGGATCGTGCATCACTTCCCGCTCACCACCCCTTTCTGTCGGAGATCATCCATCACATCGCGCCGCACCATGTGCACAAGGTCGGCGGTGTTGCGTGCGTCCTGCTCAATGGCCAGACCGTTATACACCATCTTTCGCGCAGCCATGTCGAACACATGCACTTCCACCGAGAAGAACTGGCCGGGCAGGAAGGCCTCCGCCTGTTGCGCACTGGGATCGACCCAGTAGTCGTCCATGGTCGTGCCCACTGATGCATTACTTGACGGCGCGGCCGCGGGGTCAGGCCGTACTCTCCCGCTCTTCAACTGCAGGGTGACGATGCCATCGCAACCTGCCTCCTGGAGGGTGCGCACGACATTGGCCGTGTCGCGCAGGCTGTTCAGGCCATCTAAAAGCTGGTAGCTCGCCAGGCCGCGCTCGCCCAGTTCCTGCACCAGTGCCCATTCGGCCTCGCGACGATAGACCTCCTGGTTCGTCAAGGCCACCACACCCAGTTTCTTGAACTGTTTGCCTGCCGCGTCCGGAGAGACCCAACTGCGTCCGAGGTTGCTACTGGCGCAAGAAACGGTCAGTAGAAGAAGGGTGATGGTCGGCAGGCGCATGGTTCAAGGTGTTTTCGGTGGAGGGCGCGAGCGTGGCGACTCGATCCCGTATGAAAGTGTGAACGCCACGGTCGGATCGGTCCAACCGATGTTGAAAAGGTACATGCCGAACGTGAACGCACCCTGTTCACGCATCAGCAACAGACCGCGTTGCAGGTCCAGTGGTGATTCGAACGTGCGCGTACGTTGTGCCACGATGCCGACCAGCAGATGGTCGAGATCGACGGCGAGTTCGTTCCACGTGTAGGTGAAACCTGCGGTGCTGTCCTCAACATCAATGAACTGTTCGCTGCTGGAGTAAAAGGAAAGGCGCTTCCAAGCCACCTCCAACAAGCAACCGGGTGCCACACCCTGGATGTTGCCGAATACACCTCCGATCATGGGTGCGACATCCACCTGCACGGCACCGCCAAAGGACATGTTGTACCCGGCCCAAAGCGAGGCGGTGCGCCAATCCTCCCACTGGTACCGTGCCTCCAAGTGCAGGTGGCCACGGTCGATGGTCAGCGCCGGGTTCCACAGCGCGATGGTATCACGATAGAGAATACCCAGCAAAGAAGGCTCCACGTACCAGGTACGGTCCGTATCCTGCACCGTGACCACCGTTGTAGTGTCCTGCGCAAATGCTCCAATACAATTGAGCACAAGCCAAGCGGAAATGAGTGTGGCTCGCAGTTTCATCCGCCCAATGCGATGGTGATGGCGACCATGATAAGGCCGAAGAATACCATGAAGAGGCTGGTGCCCCAAATACTGAAACCTGCGTATCGAGCCAGCCTGCGGCCAATGAAGAAGAGGAGCAGTATGGCGATGCCGTTGCTGATGCGCAAGGCGATGAAGGGATCCTGCACGAAGAGGAAGGGCAGCGATACGGGGAAAGTGGTGAGAAAGACCCAGAAGAACACGGAGACCGCACCCTTGATATCGGGCCACTTGAGCTTCGCACTGCGCGGCGGATCTGGATAGTTCACGAGGCGTTGCCGCAAGGAAGCGCGCTCTTCAGCGGTCATCAGATCCACCACGCCTTCGGGCAGCGCTTCGCAAAAGACCTCCTCCACCACCTTCGCGTCATCCGATGCACGCAGCCGCTCCAGTCGCTTGATGGTACGCCCGCGTTCGGAAAGCACACCCATCAAATAGAAACAGGCGTCGATGATACCCCATGCGAGGTTGCAGCCAATCGCTCCGATCAACATCTCGCGCACTTCCTGGCGCCCCGCATTGAGCACACTGAGCGAGCCCGTGAAGGTGAGCACCATGATAAGGCCGAAGAGCGCCTCCATGGCGCGCTCCACCGGATCGAGCGGGCCGGAAACGTATTCCTTCTCCTTGCTCATCGCAGTTCGGGAACGAAATAGAGCATGCTGGCGATGATGAGGTACACCATCAACATCTGCACGCCTTTGAACCACTGGGAGTTTCCGTCACTGGTGATCACCGCGCTCATGAGGGCCGTCAGCAGCACGGCCACGATGGTGCCGGTGCCGAAGGTGATCAGGAACGGCGGTCCATCCATGAACAGGCTGGAGAGCACGAGCAACGGCGTGATGAAGAGCACCACCTGCACGCAGCTGCCCATGGTGATGCCGAGGCTCATGTCCAGCTTGTCCTTGCGCGCCACGGCAACCGCAGAAAAGATCTCCGCCGCACCACCCACGAGCGCCAGAACTACCATGCCGATGAACACCTGGGAGAGGCCCAGCGCTTCACCGGTCGCCTCCGCAGCACCCACCAGCACTTCGCTGATGAACGCGGCGAGCACGGAGCCGACGATGAGCGTGATCAATGAGATGGGGAGCGAAGGCTTGGGGCCGGTATGTTCCTCACCGCCACCTACCGCAGCGAACTCATCCTTGTGCGTACGCAGGGTGAAGACCAGGTAGAGCACGTAGCACACCAGGAATAGCACGGCGAGCCACACGTTGAAGTCCGTGATGAGCTTGGCATCCACGCTGCTCTGAAAGGTCCGGTAGAACGCGCTGGGCACCATCAGGCTTACCACGGCAACCAACATCATGCTCGCGAGCAGGCGGGCGTTCTGTGGGTTGAATTGCTGCACACGCACCTTCATCCCCCCCAGCAGGAAGGCGAGACCGGTTGCGAAGAGGGCATTGCCCAACACGGCGCCCGCAAGACTGCCGAGCACCAGGTCGTACAGGCCTGCGCGCAGCGCCACCATGGAGATGATGATCTCCGGAGCATTGCCGAAGGTGGCGTTGAGCAGGCCGCCCACCGCATCACCGGTATGCACGGCGATCTTCTCGGTGCTGTGTACGATCAGGTGCGCGATGGGAATGATCGACAGCGCGGCCGCGAAGAAGACCATCGGCGCGGAAGCCTCGCTGTGCTCCATCCATAGCGTGATGGGGATGAAGACGAAGAGCCAGTCCATCGAGGGCTTCAGGATGTGCTTCAACAGGTCGTTGGCCATGGGATCAGTTGTTGGTGCCGCTCATCTTCAGCGCGCGGCCGATATAGTTGAAGAAGAAGCCGGTGGAGAGACCGGCCATGAGGATGCCCGTGAGCGCCTCGGCACTGGAGAGGTTGCGCCAACCCACGGGCAGCACCACATCACCATAGCCCACGGTGGTGTAGGTGATGCTGGACAGGTAGAAGGCGGTGCCCATGTCCGGCAAACAGCCCAAGCCCACGAACGCCAATGCCCACAGCAGGATCTCCAGGAGATGGAGCACGATGATGGCCCAGGCCACGCGCACCAGCAACCAAAGCCCCGCCCAATAGCCGTGCGTGCCGGCCGACAGCTTCCCGCGCATCCACGCGTTCACGCCCAACAGCCCCGCTGCATGCATGGCTGTACACACCGCCACGAGTACGGCGGCGATGGACAGGTTGTACAGGGGGTGCGGTCCAAGTTCGACTTCGTCCACGGTGATCACGATCAGATGCCAATGTCGAACTTCTTGCGATCTTCACCAAGCCAACCAACCACCAATGAGCATGAAGGAGACCGCAACTGGCCCGCGCCCGATCGACACCTTCATCCGGATCGTACTGCTAGGGGGGCTGCTTGCCTGGTGCCTGATGATCCTCGCGCCTTTCACGTCCATCCTCGTGTGGGCCGTGATCCTCGCCGTAGCCCTCTACCCGTTCCATGTAATGCTCACGCGTTGGATGGGCGGAAAACGGTGGTTGGCAACGACCCTGTTGGTGGTCACGGGCGTCGTGGTCGTGTCGGTGCCGGGATATTTCATCGGAAAGAGCTTGGTGGAGACCGTGAGCATCGTGCGCGAACACGTCAGCATGGACGACCTCCATGTACCACAACTTCCTGCGGAATGGGATCAGGACACCGGACTTCGAAAGGCCATCGCCGACCGATGGCCCAAGAACGATGGCGCTCTCGCGGAACTCGTTCGTGACTATACGGAGGAAGTGCGCAACGCGGTCACCTTTCTCTTGGTCGCCCTTGGCGGCTTCGGTGCAGGTACGTTGATGTTCATCGTCTCCATGATCGTCTCTGGTTTCATGTTGGCGAACGCGCAAGCGGGCGGACAAGCAATGGAACGTTTCCTGGCACGAGCCATCGGGTCCGGTGGTCCGGCCATGGTCGCGCTGGCCGCTTCCACGATCCGCAATGTGGCCAAGGGGATCCTCGGTGTGGCCCTGATCCAGACGGCGATGCTGGCCTTGGGCCTTTTCATCGGTGGTGTGCCTGCTGCCGGCCTGTTGGTGGTGGCTGGCCTCATGCTGGCCATCGTGCAGGTCGGCGTGGGACCCATCGCGATCGGCACCATCATCTATGCATGGGCCACCATGGACACGTTGCCGGCCATCTTGCTCACCGTTTGGATGCTGATCACCACGTTGTCCGACAATGTCTTGAAACCCATCCTGCTCGGTCGCGGCTCCAGCGTACCCACGTTGGTGATCTTCCTCGGTGCCATCGGCGGGTTCATCTTGTCGGGGATCGTCGGTCTGTTCACGGGCGCGGTGGTACTCTCCATCGGATATCAGCTGATGACGGCCTGGGTGGACGAGGATGCGAAGGAGAGCGGTGCTTCGCCTGCGGCATGATCCGATCCGCTGCCATGCATGCGTTCCGGTGCCTGGGAACCATCCTCATCGTAGCAAGTCTCGCTCTGGCCACGGATACGTTCGCACAAGACACCGTTCGGACGCGCATCCCGTTCACGGACACGCTCGATGGTGCAGTAGATATGAGCCGCTTCCTGATCGAGTACAACGGTTTCCTCCCGGTTACGATGGTCATCACGGAACCCGCCTTGGGCGGGTTCGGCCTGGCCCTCGCGCCCATCTTCCTTTCGCAGAAACCCGCGCAGACCGATGGCCGCCGCTATCCACCGGACATGACAGCTGCCTTTGCGATGTACACGGCGAACAAGAGCTGGGGTACCGGAGGTGGGCGTGTCGGAACGATCATCCCCTGGGGGATCCGTTACCGGGTTTTCGCCGCGTATGCGGATGTGAACATGGACTTCTACCGCGATGTACCGTACGTTGGCGAGCAACGCATCGGCATGAACATGCGGGCCTTGCCGGTGCTGCTGCAAGCGATCAAGCAGGTGGGGCGTACGCCGTTCTACGGTGGGCTGCGGTATACCTGGAGCAACGTGAAGTCCAGTTCACGGGAAGAGCGGTTCAGCGAGTTCTTCGGCAAGAGCGAATTGGATCGGACCACCAGCTTGCTGGGCGCCGTGGTGGAGTTCGATACACGTGATAACGTGTTCACCACCAACAAAGGCTGGCGCGCGCATGTGGATGCGAACGTCAGTTCCACCGGGCTGGGTTCCGACTTCGATTACCAAAGCGGAGAGGTCTTCCTACACGGCTGGTGGCCCTTCAGCACGGATTGGGTGAGCGGGATCCGCGTGCAGGCGAACCATGTGTGGGGTGACCCTGCGTACTATCAGCAGCCTTTCGTCCAACTCCGAGGAATTCCGATGATGCGCTATCAAGGCCGGGTCACCACGGTGGTGGAGACCGAGCAACGCATCCATCTTTGGCGCCGTTGGAGCACCGTGGCTTTCGTTGGCGCGGGACGTGCAACGGCATCCTGGGAGACCTGGGGGATCGCTGATACACCGGTGAACTACGGCTTCGGTCCGCGCTACCTTATCGCACGGAGCTTCGGCATACAAGCTGGTGTGGATGTCGCTTGGGGACCGGACAGCTTCGGTTGGTACATCACCATCGGAAACGCATGGATCCGGTGAGGATCATCAGCGCAACGCGGCGCAATTGTCCAAGCGCTGTAAGATCACCTGGACAAGACTATCGGTACCTGCACCGCCAACACCACCGAAGCGCGACGTGAACTCTTCTGCCGTGAGACCTTCGGGCAGGTCATGTACATCGGGGAACAGATCGGTGATGACCGGCCCGGAGCGCATACGCTCCTGCATGGTCAGGGCGGCTTCCGTATCGCGGGTGGCGGACAGCGCGAACAGGTTGCCAGCGGCATCCGCAGTGAGATCGCCGAAGGAGAAACCGGATCCTCCCGGGTTGGCGTCCTTCAGCTCCTTCACAATGCCTACCGCCATCGACCGGTCGTCGTGTTCCATCACGGTGAGACCCGCGCTCACACAAAAATGGCGCACCCAGTCGGGCCGGTCGTGGATGGTCAGGCGTGCGCGCAAGCTGTCGCACGCAGGTTGTGTGCGCGGATCGATATGGCGGTCGGCAAGTCCGGCGAGCTTTTCATGACCGAGCACGAGCGCAAGGCCGAGCACGGCGGCCTTGTTCTGCAGCACCGGATCACTTCCGCGGGTCCGTGTGGAAGCGAAGGTGAAGGCCTGCTCGGTCAATTGCAGGAAGCCCGCATCACCCTTGGCGATGACCGACGAATTGGCGAGCATCTGCTTCACCTGTGCCCGTGTGGCGGAATCCAGTTCATCGTCCACAGTGTAACCGGTGAGATGCAGGTAAAGCGCGCCGAGCAAGAGCACCAGTGCCGCTGTGGCCTTCCACGATCGCCGCAGCATGAGGGCTGCCAGGGCGCCGCATAGGGCGGCTATCACGATCAGCTTCATTTGGGCCACGATAGGGAAATAGCGATAGTTCACCCACATGGTCACCAGGGCCAACACGGGTATCAGAACAAGGAAGAGAAAGGAGCGCCGGGTGAAGGCCCGCTCGCCGGAAGCCACCATCACCAGTAAGCCCAGGATCCCGACCCCACCAAGCCGGACGAGCGCTGCCGCGATGATCCGTGCAACAGGTTCGGCGATGTCAAGGGATGAACGCAGCAAGGAGATCGCCCAGCCCGGGGCGGCAAGCGGTTTCGGATCCAGTAGGAAGCACAATACAAGCGCCCAGCCGATCGCCAGGAGGGTCCACAACACCGTGCTCGAGCGGTCCTCGCCCGTGGTCGTTCCCTGTTCGCCGTTCATGCTCATGCTGCTGATCGATAGCTACTTCTTCCCCTTCTTTCCCAATTTCTCCATGCCCTTCTTCACCGAATTGGGAAGCACCACCTCCATGGCACCCGCTTTCAAGCAAAGCCAGAGGTAGTTGAACACCGAGCTGTCCTGTTTGCGCTGTACCGTAAAATAGCCTTTGCGGTAGCCCTTCTCGTGCGGCATGTTGTTCGTGCGCACCACCATGTTCGCCACCTTCGAGAACAAACCTGCATGCTGCACGGAATTGTTCAGCTCCATGTGCAGGTCCGTGTACCGCATGTCCATGGTGCCGCGCGCACCGGTGTCGTCCCCGTACATGTCCATATCCATACGGTGGATGCGGCCGGCGGTGGCGTTCACGTTCACGAGGTTGTCGGTCATCCGGTTGAGCAGCGAAGCTGAAAGGTCCTCAACATGGGCGTGGATCTCCACGGTCGGATCACCGGCCCCCATCGGCATGCGGATATCCAAGGATGCCGGAGCTTTACCTGCGATGCGCGCGGAACCCTGCACGTGAAGGTCGGCCGGTGCGCTGTCCGGCGCATTGCTGAGACCCGTGAGCAGGGCATCGACATCGGTGAAGGCGAGTGTACCATACTCGTCGGCGCGTGTGTTGCGCTCGCTGTAGCGCACCTCGCAATGCTGCGCGCGCACGGTATCGATCGAGATCGTGACGGCCAACGCCCGAAGGGCTTCTGAAGGCAGGGGTTTGCGCTTGTACGGCCCGTCGGGGATCGACTTGTCATGGTGGATCTCGAAAATGCCGCCATACAGGAGAACAGCCTCGGCACGGTACGCGCCTTCCTGCACCTGGTCCAAGAGACTGAAGCCCGACAACGACAAGGAATCCGCGTGTACGCCCATGAGGTCCGTGCTATGCTCCACTTTGGTGTGGTACTCCTTGGGGCCGACCGTGGGCGTGAGGCCCATGCCATACACCTGTGTGGTGACCACCGGATAGCGCGTGCGCAGCGAATCGATGGTGAACCGGTACAACGGAGGTAGGTCCGCAGCGATGCCGCGCAGATCGAGCCGCACTTCGCTGCGTCCGAGAACGGGTTTGTTATCGACACCTACCTGCAAGGACACATCCTTGACGAGCAGGTCCATGCCGGCAACGGTCACCGAGGGTCGAACGCCCGCGCGGTCCACTGAGCTCATCGCGGCGCCGCTGATCAACAAGCTATCGATACGGATCGCCGGCAGAGTGGAAGCCGGTGCCTTCGAACCCTTCTCCTTCGTCCCGGCGGGTGATACCCGACCCCCCTTGTGCGTTGCAAAACTGTGGCGCATGGACGGGGCATGGATGACGAAGGCGTGCGCTCGCAAGACCTGCTTCGTCAGCAACTCCCACATTTCCACATCTTCCAGGTCCACCACCTCGGCTTGCAGGGTGAAGTACGATGCACTATCGGCCACATTGGTCGTGTCCTTGGGTTCGATGGACAGACCTTCCAAGCGCAGGCCACCACCGAAGAGATCCACATCCACATCTGCGAACTCCACGCGCTGACCTCCACCTTCCAGGCTCGCCGCCACCTTACGCAAGGCGCTCTCCAACAGCGGATCGAGCGCGAATAAAGCAACGCCTGCGAGCAACAGCAGGAAGATCCCGAGAAGACGCCATCGACGACCGGCCCTAGTGCTCATACCTGCCATTGCTTTGGGTCCATGGTTGAAAACATGCGGTAAACTAGAGGACATCTCAAAATTATCCTTCGGGCTGCGCAAAGGTCTTCTATGTCCATATTTCGTTGCTCGACCCTCACATTACCCCCGGCTATGCTCCGGTCTCACGCCTCAACTGATCACGAGATCCTCTTCGCTCGCTTCTAAAAACAGTTGTGGGTTGCCCTCCAGACATTGTCCATCGCACCCCCATGCCAGGCTTTCGGAATGGTACACTGCGACAGGGGGCGGTGCATGACGACCCTCAGTTCCTGTTCCGGAACGCGCGCTATCTTGGCCGACCCAACCCCGATCACCGATGAAACAGTTCACCCTCCTCGCTCTGGTCATGCTCCTCAGCGCACAGGCTTTTGGTCAGAAGAAGAAGAAGCTCGATCCTGAGGAAGCCGCCATGCGCATCGATTCGCTCATGCTGGCGAACACAGCCCTGGCCACCCAGTTGGACTCGGTGACCAAACAGTTGGACGCTGTGAACAAACAACTGGCAACGCACCAGACCATGTACGGGGCGATCAAGGAAAAGGTCATGCACGGTGATTTCGACCCGGCACGTACGGGCGAGCTGATCGATTCCCTGAAGACCAACCGGGATGCCGGCCTGGCCGGTCTCACATCCGAGACACAAGCGCTGAAGGATTCGCTCGGTGTGCTGAGCGCAGAGAACGCGAAACTGAGCGAGGCGGTGAAGTCCTGGGAAAGCCGCGCTGCGGACAATGAGGCCGTGGTGGAGGAATTGAACCAGCTGAAAGGGCTCCTGGACAAGAAGATCATCACCCAGGCGGAATTCGATGAACGCAAGGCCAAGGTGATGGCCCGATGGAAATGACCACCGATCAGCGGGACCATCGCGGTCCAGCCGAACGGCACTCCGATCACCGGATCTGTCGCGGCACGTCTAGGGCGTTGGCGGTGTCGTGAGGAAACCTTCGCGCTGCATCTTTTCCCGGATAGCGACCACGATCTCACTGATCGTGGAGGTAAGGTCCGTCGGGTTCATGGAACTGGTCACACCGGACCACACGAGTTTCGCTTGCTGCACGGAGTAGAAGTTCGACTCCACACGGTAGCTCATGTCCGTGCGCACGTAACCCGGATCGGAATACATTCCGTACGCGTGTCCATAGTAGCCATAGGGACTCCCGTAGTAGGAAGGGTACGCACCGGGCACATAGGTCTGCTCCTTGCTGATGTCCACCAAGCGCATCACCATGATGGCATCGATGCCGTCCGTACGTAAGCGCTCGAGGAAGGGTGCCGTTTCGAGTTCCGCTGGCAAAGGCCCCAGGTAGTTGTACGACGAAACGCCACGGCCCTTGAACTGTGTACCCAGCTCATCCTCCGTTTGACGCCGCGTGGCCTCATCGCGCATCAAGGCGATGATCAGCATCTTCTTGATGCTGCCCTGTTGCACGCTCGTATCGGGATCGCGCCAGCTCTGGACAATGCTGGTGTTGGAGCCGCAAGAGACCAGGAAGAGGGCGATCGCGAACAGTACAGGGGAATAGCGCATGGTTGGAAGGTTGATCCCTGCGAAGCTATTTGTTCCACCTGCATCGCGCGCAATTTTCGGCAGGCGATGTGCCTTGACGTCAGTGTTCGTGGCATACCGTGGCCGTGCTTACCGTGCGCAGACCATTCCGCATGCTTTAGAACGCGCCTACCTTGATCGAAATTGAGGTATTGAACCCGCGCATGGCATCCGCCGGTGTTCCGGGTAGCTCAAGATCACTGGTGTACCGGTACGATGCACCCAGGCCCAGCCGCACCAGGCGCACGAGGTTCACTTCCACGTCAATGCCGGGCTCGATCACGAAGTAGGCGGTGATGTCATCCGCGTAGGTGAGGGGATCGAAGTCGTGCGGCAGGCCCGCCTTCAACTCGTAACCGGCACCGCCCGCGCCGATGATCAGCGGAAGGCTCACATGCACCGGGCTCCTGT
>DEQO01000146.1 GCA_002360495.1 Flavobacteriales bacterium UBA3364 | reverse complement strand
GCACCTTAAGGACGAGGGTAGCGTTAACGTGTTCCCTGTCGGGCTCCGGATAGGGGTGCGTGGGGGGTTGGAACGGTTCTACGCCGACTTGCATGGTGGTGTGCAGTACAACGTCGGCGCAGGGTCCGCGATCGTGGGTGATGGTTTTTCCACGACAGGGCTGGAGTCGGCGACGTATTGCATCGGGCTGGACTTGGGGTGGGGCTGGGCCAAGCCTGGACTTCGCTGATTCGGACGGCTGCTGAAGCGCGGCATCGGGTCCTGTCGCACCAGCGGGTTCCTTGCTCTTTCGCCGATCGTATGGCGTGCCCACCACCATCCACCGGTTGCGGAATTCCGCGCAGATGCCATGGAGCCTACCGCGTCGAACGGATCGGCATCGGAGGAGCGCTCCACGATGGAATGGTCACTGTTGCATTCTTTGACAGAACGCCGAATTGGACGGACGCTGTTCGCTTCAAGCGTGGCATCGAACATCATCGATGCAACGGGCAACGGGGTCGAGGATGCATCCTTATGCTGCGTATGGAACAAGCAGGGCCCGCGCTCTCCAGGAACGCGGGCCCTGCAACCTATCGCGACCTGCTATTCCACCACGATCTTTCCAGTGGTGGTCCGGTCACCGCTCACTACACGGTAGAAGTACATTCCTGTCGCACGGCCTTCGGCATTCCACGTCACCCGATGCTGTATGCCGTCAGCCAGGGTTCCGCTGTAGAGCTGCTTCATGAGAGCACCGCTCATGGAGTGGATCTCCACCGTCGTCGGTCGATCCTGTGCGGTCCCGGAGATCAAGATCGTAGCTGTTCCGCGTACGGGGTTCGGGAAGATCGAAACCTCCAATTGTTCCTCCTTCGGCGTTGGAATTCCCGTGAAGGTTTCCTCGGCTTCCTCGGGCTGGAGGGCCAGGGCGGACGAACCGGGACAGATCAGGAAACCGCTGTTCATCGTACCGCCGAGGTATCCATCGTTCACAGCGGTTATCGCGGTGTTCAGCGTGGTCCGGCTATAGGACCCACCGCAACCACCGATCTTGGAATCGGCCGCAGCGATCAGTTGCTGAACGGTCCAGCCGGCGAATGGCCCGCTGGCGATCACCATGTTCTTGAGGAGCACATTGGATGAACTGAAGGTGGCCGAAAGCTCATCGAAGCGGACGCTCAGTTTCAAGGCGATCAACTGGCCCGCGAGCATGTTGCTGTAGGTGGAGCCGGGGTTCTGCATGGCACCGTACGGCAAGCGCGCAACGGTACCCGTTGATGGCAGGAATGCCGTGACCGCAGCGGCCGAGGTAAGGCTCAGCGTTCGACTACCGCATCCGATGGTCAGGTAGTTCGGTGCCGGGAATGCCGCGGCAAAGTTGCTGGTCATATAGGCTGCCGGATTGCTCCCCGAAGCCGTCGCCCCCCAGGTGGTCTGTGATTCCGTCCGGGTACCGGTGCAGGTTCCGCCGCCTGTGATGGTGATCGTCGAAGTACAGCTCGACCGGCAGCCACGTGCATCAGTGACATTGACCAGGTAGCTGCCCGAGTTGATGACACTGGCCGTCGCCGTGGTCTGTACAGGGCTGGTGTTCCAGCTATAGGTGTAGGGAGCAAGCCCACCGCTGGCAGCAACGCTCACCGTAGCATTGGTCGCATTCGAGGTGCAGGACACTGTCGGGCCCGCGTACACCGTGACCACGGTCGCAGCCGATGTTTGTGAGCAACCACCGTTACTTACCACGACCGTGTAGCTACCTCCCGCGCTGGCGGTGTAGCTGCTGCTCACGGCCCCGCCGATGGCGATACCGTCACGTCTCCAGACATAGGTATGACCTGTTCCGGTGTTGGCATTCAGCACCACGTTGCTCCCGGAGCAGAATGCCGTCGCTCCACCTGCCGTGATCGATGCCGTTGGAAGGGCATTCACCACGACCGTGGCCGCGAGGGAGGTGGATGAACAACTTCCGCTCGAGATGGTGACGGTGTAGCTGCCGGCGACGCTTGCGGTGTAGCTGCTCGACGTGGCGCCGCTGATGGTGGTACCACCGCGTTTCCACACGTACGTGTAGCCCGTTCCGGTATTGCTCGTAAGGACCACACTACCACCGGTACAGAAACTGGTCGCTCCACCGGCGGTGATCGTGGCTGTCGGCCCGGCGGTCACTGTTACCGTGGTCGCGGCGGATGTGGTCTCGCAACCACCATTGCTTACGGTAAGGGTGTAGCTACCCGCCACACTGGCCGTGTAGCTACTGCCGGTCGCCCCGCTGATCGCGGTACCGCCGCGTTTCCACACGTAGGTGTATCCGGTCCCGGTGTTGCCGCTGAGGACGACGCTGCCACCGGAACAGAAGGTCGTCGACCCTCCAGCTGTAATGGTCGCTGCGGGCGCCGTACCCACGGTCACGGTGGTTGCCGATGAGGTCGTGGAACATCCGCCATTGGTCACCACCAGGGTATAGGTACCCGCGAGCGTCGCCGTGTATGAACTGGCAGTAGCACCAGTGATCGTGGTTCCGTTCCTTTTCCACACATACGTATTACCAGTGGCCGTGCTACCCGACAACAACACACTGCCCCCGGTGCAGAAGCCCGTTGCCCCGCCGGGAGTAATGGCGGAGACCGGCGAAGGCTTGATGATGACCGTGACCCCTGCGGAGGTAACGGAGCAACCACCACTGCCGATCGTCACCGTGTAGCTGCCTCCAAGCGTGGCCGTATAGGTACTTGCCGTGGCACCGCTGATCGCCACCCCATCCCGCTTCCATGCATAGGTGTATCCTGTTCCGGTGCTGCTGTTGAGCACAACGCTTCCGCCTGCGCAGAAACTGGTGGCTCCACTTGCCGTTATCGTCGCGGTGGGCGAGATGCTGGTCCCTACGCACTGGCAGCTGGAATTCCATACGTCACCCGTCGTGCAGGCATTGTTGTCATTGCAGGGAGAGCCTACCGTGGCGGTCCCTCCAACGATACCGAGGCAATCCGTGGCCGCCGTTCCTGTGGATGTAGCGATGGAACCCAGGGAAACGTTGTAATAGCTTCCACTGAAGTTCGTCTCCAGTTTCACGGCACGCACCATGTATTCACGACCCGCGACAAAGGGGATCGTCGTGCCCGTGTAGGACGTTGTGGTCACCGGGTTCGTGGTGAGCCTTGTCACAACACCGGTTGTCGGATCGATCTGGTAGACATAGTAGCCCAACACCGATTCGGTCGAGGCGGTCCATGCGAAGACGGGATGCCCTCCGGAATTCGTGATCGACAGGTTGGTCGGTGGTGCCACCATCTTCATGCGCAGCGTCGGGTCCCCCATGAGGTTCAAGTGTGTGCGCCCGATGCTCGATTGCCAACCCTCCGTGAGGGGTGTATAGAGGCCCGTGTTGTTCATCGTCTGCAACACGCTATAGCCGATGTTGTCGCCCATGCCCATGTGGTGATAGTACCATGCAGGGATCCCCGCCCAGCAGTTGGTCAACCCGTCACCGCGAGCGATCACCGCGCGGAGGAAATTGTTCTTGTTGTCGAAGTCGTAGAAGAAGCTGCCCAACGCCATGTTGAACACGCCACCCATTGTCACAGAGCTTGCCAATTGGGCGGTGGTGGCGCCGCCATCCGTTCCGCTGTAGGTCACGACCCCGTCCGTGGTCGATTGTTGTCCCCCACCGCAATGGTACGTCCACAAATAGCTTTGGTTGTTGATGTAGGTGTAGAACTCCGTGATGGGATATGCCGGCTGCAAATTGGCATTCCCTGTCAGGGGTGCTGTGCGGAAGCCGCTCGCCGCGATCGGATTGCTCAGCCACGAGAGGTTATCGATGACGATGCCGCGGACCGTCGGGGACCATCCCTTGATCTTGTAGCTATGTGCTTTGTTCAGGTAGTTGCGCATCAACTGCACTTCGTTCCCGGTGGAGGCGAAGGCGGGCATGTCGTAGAGATCGACGCGACCCACTTGTAGCTCGATGGCCGACGGGAAATCGCTCTGGTCGAACTTGCCATCACCGGGCGTGTTCCACGCCTGGGTATGCGTGGAGATCTGGGTGTTGACGGTAGCGTCGGTCCATGTGCCGTTCACATCGGCATAGTAACCGTCGGTCGGTCGGGCACCTTTGCCATCATCATGTCCATCGGGAGTGATGTTGCCGGAATAGGGCACGGGTACGTGCCCTACGATGTAGAGTGCCTTCACATTGGTCGGGTCGCTGTTGTAGTGCGCCTGCACGATGCTGCGGATACTGGTCACCGATGCTGTGCGCGAAACATCGCTACGCAGGACTGTCCAACCATCGGCGCGCAGATCCCAGATCAGCTGCGTGAGTTCAGGTGCCAGAGGCGAGGAGAGCGTGTTGTCCACCAACAGGATCACTTTGCCCCGGTAATCGACGGCGGGCACTTGTATGCCCGTGCTGATGTATCCGGTGCCGGTGACGCCTGCCGATACACGGACCACCTTGTATTCATAGTAGGTCCCTGAACTGACCGTATTATCAACCCACTGCAACGAACTGGCCGACGGGGAGGCGACGGCGCTTCCCCATGTCGTGGCACTCTTCGTCTTCCGATAGATCGTCAGCGACGTTGTACTCGGCATGGAGACCCAGTTGAGCGTGATGCTCGACGTTTGTACAGTAGCGGTCAAGCGTACCGCAGCCCGTTCGGAAACTGTTTGAGAGAAGGACAGTACCGTTAGGAGCGTGCTGAAGACGAGGGCTATGGGTCGAAGCATGATTTCTGTTCGGTAATTCTGGACCTGAGCGGGGTCCGGGTAAAAGAGAATTCTTGTTGATGCTTACAGGTACCTCCGGAGCAGGAGGGACCGTGGATGAATGCCTGATCGTGGCCTAGCGACAACGACCGGTCAGGAATGGGATCCAACGTGGACCTCTGGGATATGGGAGCGGTTCCATGTCGGCAAAAGTAGCCCGTCGCTCAGGAGTCGTCCAGCGTACAAGCCGCGCCGGGCAAGGGTTTCGAGTGAACTCGACGGACAATTTCCCTGTTTCATGTTGTGCTGAGCAGGACTCGCGACCATAAACGCCCGATTCATCGGTATGAACGACTTTTCTACCAAAGAAGCTCTGCGCCGGTTCGATCACCGGATAGGCTCGATGACGGTTCCATCGGCCATGAACGATCCGTTGTTCACAACGATGTCTGATGCATCCGCAAAGCACACCATTGGATGAACGGTGCAGGCCGAACACGTACGTACGAAATGATCGAGCGCAAGACGGGCTGGATGTTGCCCGATGTTCTACAAGAGGGGGGGATCGATCTTCCGTCAACGGGCGGATCCCCACACATGGGCGATCAACCTGCGCTGCGCATCCACGGTGAGGTGTACCGGATCCCGCCAGAAGCTCCTGTCCGAGGGGAACAGCCCAGCTCGGTCCAGATCGACCACCGGTGCCATGCGGCGAAGGCGGTCCAGGAAAGCATCCCGCACGGGGTCGAGCCCGGCATCTTTGTAGATGCGCTGTGCATCCGGGTGTGTCGGGTATTCCAGGAATACCAGCTTGGCCCCCTTATCGCGACACCGATCGGCGATGATCTGAAGGTCTTGGTACACACTTGTATCCAATTCGAAATGGGCGACGTTCGCACGTTCGGCATCCAGTACCATGCGCCATTGGTCCGGTGAAGGCGGGTCGTAGGCGATCCGCTCGGGGAACTTCCAGCTCAAAAGGTTCAAGCCCGTGGCCTCCAGGACACGCCTGTTCGAAACGTAGAGCAGCGGCTCGTCCAGCAATTTGCGCGGTTCGTGGTAGAGATCATGCCGCGCACCCTTGTTCAGTGTCTTGTAGGACAGTTGTACATACACATTGGCCAGGGGCGAGAGGCTGTCAGCATAGGCGAACAGGTCCATCAAGGTACGCTGGTTGCCGCCGGGAATGCCGAAGTTGAAGTAGCGTTGTCCACTGGTCTTCTCCAGGGCATCCAGATCGAAGTAGGCCAGGCGTGAATCACCGAAGATCACGTTCGGTCGCGGGCTGCGTTCGAACTCCACCAGCTTCCACATCACATTGTTGAACGGCATTGTTCGACCACTATGGAAAAGGTTCTTCTCCTTGAGCGCATGGGGCACAGGACCGTGGTCCCCGAACAATTCGTAGGGGTCCACCCACGCCACGAGACCGAACTGCAGTAGGATCGGCGAGGCGATCAATGCACATTTCGAGAGTAGCCGCAATACCATGTGTTCACCTCTGGGATAAGCCCGGTTCTACGCCGTGTCGATGCATTGGGTTGCTTCGCATGACGCGGTGGTGTCGCAAATGTATCCGCGTGCGTCGCACCGCCTGCAAAGCGCTAGCGGCGTACGAATGTGCGGGTCGTGATATCCCCGTCGACGCTCGTGATCCGGGCACGGTACACGCCCGCCAGCAAAGCGCGGGCCTCGACCACGGCCATCGTGCCTGCTACACGATGGAATGCCACGGTACGGCCTTGGGCATCGAAGACCTCTACAGTGCTCAATGCGGAACCGTCCGCTCGGATGGTCAATTCGCCATCGCTCGGCACAGGGTACATCATCAAGGCCCGGTCGAACGCGTCCGTTATGCCCGTGTTCGGGTCGAACAGCACGGCGTTGCCCGGGATGGTGTTATGACCGCTCTGTGGTCCGGTATTTCCGGGCTGCACCGTTCCAAAGTAGGTGGGTCCGATGGTGTACGGATAGGCCGGTTCCAAATGTTCGTCCAGTGTGACGAAATAGGCGTAGATGCCATCCGGGTAGTCCGGTGTCACGCAAGTGCGTCCGTTGTGCGCGTCGAGGTCACCGAAGCCGTTGACGAATTCATAGTCCTCGATGAAGGCACCCAAAGGGTATTGACCACCGATGGCAGGTCCATATTGCCCTGTGGCGAGTACCGTTCCATTCGGCAGGGTGGTACGCTCGGTGATGTCGCGCAGCCGGTAGCTCGATCGCATCCGTGCGATCGCACCGGTCCCGTCGGCATTGGCGGAACCGAAAGCACCATAGACCGGGAAGCCATCGAAGGCGAAGCCGATCAGGTCCGAATGCACTTCATCGTTCGTGTGGACGTACAGACAGTTCGGGCTCACGTGGTGGTGGTATTCTCCGTTCGGTGCGGGGTGGCCCAGACAGGCGTCGAAACTGCTCCCCTCGAACACCAGTGCATCACGGTTCCAGATGCCCTGGTTGTTGTAGCTCATGCCGTCCTTCGCGTTGAAGATACTGACCCCGTTTCGCCAGACACCAATATGGCCGAGACCGGCGTTCACCGGTGCGCCGGTGTTCTGCTGTGGTGTCCGTGTGATCTTGAAGGTGAAGTCCTGGTTCGCTGGCGTGTTCGGATTGCCCGCCCACGGACCGATGTCGTAACCGGGGACGCAGGTACAGCTCACATAGGCGTCGGTCGATGTATAGTTCACTTCCAGCACATTGGAGAGGATGCCGTTGTATCCTGTATCCGACCCGGGATTGACGATCCAGCTGGTGACCGCAGGGCCCTGGCCGAAGAGCGATGTGGTTGCGCAAGCGAGCAGAATGGGCAGTTGTTTGATCATTGGTGTGATGGGATACGGTTGGACATGATCACTTCCGAAAGGTTCGATCGCCCGGAACGAGATCCTTCCCTTTCGCTCCTCAATGGCCTATCTTTCGTTACGCAATGTCCCACTTTCCCCGCACCATCGAGACGCGTATCGCCACGATGAGCCTGGTAGCTCCGGGTTTCATTGAGCAACGGTTCCGGGTGGGCGCGCGCATCGATCTCGCGGGATTCGCGGAGAACAAGAAGGCCCGGATACAGTTGGCCGGAGGTACCACCTGCGTCATGCTCAGCGTGATCCCGAAGGACATGGATTTCGACGTGGGTGTCACCACAGTGGACCATTTTGCGCCGGAGCGCGGATCGGACACATTGCAGGCGCTGGCCGTTGTCGTACAGGACAACATGATGGAGATGGTGGCGAAGCTCTTCTTCTCCTATTTCCCGCAGGTGTTCCGTACGAAGGTGATGGACAACGAGGATGACGCTCGGCTATGGTTGCAGCAGCAAATGGAGGAGATAGAGAGCGAGCGAATGTGATCGCGTCAGGGTCATCATGCCCTTCTCCACGCGAGCGATGATGATATCTCCGGAGCGCTGCGGAGGCAACCGCATCAGGCCCTTTCCGTTCTAGCGTTGCTGGCCGGTCGATAACCGCGTCGGCCCACCACCATGCGCAACACATCGATCGCGGTCGAACGAATTTCCATTGCCCGGTGAACCCGCCTGGCCGGTCTGTTTCGACCGACACAGCGGACATCACCTTGGTCGCACCACGCTTCATCGAGCAGCGCTTTCGCAGCGATGGTCACTACGGCACAGCCGCCATCGAACGCAACCGCTTGGGGCGGAAGAAAGTGTCCGGCGGCATACCCTGCGTCGTGATGATAGTGCTCCCGGCGGACCTCCCGGTGGACCCCTCCTCAGCCAATGTCGACCACTTCCGGACGGAAAGCAACGAGCGTTGCATCATCGCCCTTGCGGTCGTAACACAAACGGCCGCACAGAGCGCCGTCACCAAGTTCTACTTCCGCTATTACGCACAGGCGTTCGAAGTGCGCGTCTTCGATGGTGAAGAAGAAGCCAGGGAGTGGTTGAACGAAGCCCTGGCGACAGGTGCGTACGAGTAGGAGCCCGGGTTTTACTCGCCTTTATTTGAAAGCCGCCAACCCGGTCACCTCTGCGCCGGTGATGAGCAGGTGGATGTCATGGGTGCCTTCGTAGGTCACAACACTTTCGAGGTTCATCATGTGGCGCATGATCGGGTACTCGTTGGTGATGCCCATGCCGCCCAGGATCTGGCGCGCTTCTCTGGCGACGGTCAGCGCGAGGTGTACATTGTTGCGCTTCGCCATGCTGATCTGTTGTGTGCTGGCGCGCCCTTCGCTGCGCAGCACGCCCAGGCGCCAGGTGAGCAACTGTGCCTTCGTGATCTCCGTGATCATCTCGGCCAGCTTCTTCTGTGTGAGCTGGAACCCGCCGATGGGACGGCCGAACTGCATGCGCTGCTTGCTGTACCGCAAGGCAGTATCGTAGCACTCCATGGCCACACCGAGCGTGCCCCAGGCGATGCCGTAGCGCGCGCTGTCCAGGCAGCCCAGCGGCGCGCCTAGTCCGCTCTTGTTCGGGAGCAGGTTCCCCTTGGGCACCTTCACATTGTCGAACACGAGTTCCCCCGTCGGACTGGCACGCAACGATAGCTTGCCGTGTGTGGTCGGCGTGGTGAAGCCCTCCATGCCGCGCTCCACGATGAGCCCGTGTATGCGGCCTTCGGTGTTCTCGGCCTTCGCCCATACGATCGCGAGGTCGGCGAACGGCGAATTGCTGATCCACATCTTGGCGCCGTTCAGCAGGTAGTGGTCGCCTTTGTCCTGGAACGTGGTGACCATGCCGCCGGGATTGCTACCGTGGTCGGGTTCGGTGAGGCCGAAGCAGCCGATCTTCTTGCCCTGCACCATGTCCGGCAGCCACTTCTTCTTCTGCTCTTCGCTGCCGTATTTCCAGATCGGGTACATGGCCAGGGAGCCCTGCACGCTGCAGAGGCTGCGTAGGCCGCTGTCCACGCGTTCGATCTCCTGCATGATCAGGCCGTAACTGATCTGGTCCAGGCCGGGGCCGCCGTATTCCGCCGGAACGAACGGACCGAACGCACCGATATCGGCCAGGCCCGGGATGATGTCCTTGCTGAACTCCGCCTTCTCGAACCGCTCTTCGATGATCGGCTTCAGGTGCTTGCTCACATGCTTTCGCGCCGTATCGCGGATCAGTTTCTGCTCCTCGGTGAGCAACTCGTCGACCAGGTAGTGGTCGTGGGCCTGGAACTGGTCGGTCGCGCTTTTCTTGGATGAGGCTTGTGTTGCCGTGGCGGAGGTTGTGCTCATGCTGGTTGGCCGGGGTCGGCTTGGGTGACGTTGATGGATACCGGTGTTCCGGCTTTCGCGGTGCAAAAGTAGGCAAGGGTGGTGCGTAGGGGCGGGCTTCGGCCGTCTACTTTCGCGGCTGGAAGGGGTTGATAAGTATGGAACAGGGCACCGTATCGGACCATATGCGCGCCACCGATCCACTCAGTGCGGAATGGGTCACCGTGGTGCTGCTGGTCGTGGTGTTCCTCATGGCCCTGATCAACATGAGCTCCCCGCGTAAGTGGCGGTTACTGGGGCAATCCATGTTCCGCATGCGGTTGGGCAGGCAAGCCTTGCGGGAGGAGATGGACCTGCAGGACCGTGCTTTCCTGGGGTTGTTGCTGGTAGCTACAGGTGTGCTGGCGCTTTTCGGCTGGCAGGCGCTCACGGTGCGCGGTATCGCACCGGTATTTCCTTCTTTGGTCGGGCTGGTGGCAGGGATCATCCTGGCCCACTACCTCGTCCTGCGTACCGTTGGTGCGCTTACGAGGGCTTCCGCTGGACTGGAGGAATACCTCTACACGGGCTTCTTGATCTTCATCCTTACCGGCATGGTGATGCTGCCTTTGGTGGTCCTGATAGCCTACCGAACCGCATGGCGGCCGGGCCTGATCCTGGCCGGGGTGGTGATGCTCGTGCTCCTGCTCCTGTACCGGTGGCTCAGGGGCGCCTGGATTGGGATGGGTGAGGGGGTCCCGCTCCGCTACATTATTCTTTACTTTTGCGCCGCCGAACTCTTACCGGTCCTGTTGGTCATAGACCATTGGCGTAGCACTTCTTCACCGCTTTTCCACTCCTAAGCCGATCGGCCTTGAAGATCAAGACAATTCTTGTTTCCCAGCCTGCGCCAACGGACGAGAAATCGCCGTACCACGAGTTGGCGAAGAAGTTCGCGCTGAAGATCGACTTCCGTCCGTTCATCAAAGTGGAGGCCGTCCCTGCGCAGGATTTCCGCCAGGAACGGGTGAACGTGCTGGACCATACGGCGATCGTGCTCACGAGCCGCAACGCAGTGGACCACTTTTTCCGCATGTGCAAGGAACTGCGGCTCACGGTCCCTGAGAGCATGAAGTACTTCTGCGTCAGCGAGAGTGTAGCCTACTACGTGCAGAAGTACATCGTGTACCGCAAGCGCAAGGTGTTCATCGGCAAGCAGACCTTCGGCGATCTGATGGACGTGATCAAGAAGCACAAGGACGAGAAGTTCCTGGTGCCATGCAGCGACATCCAGAAAGGTGAGATCCCGGAATTGCTCGACAAGGCCAATGTGCAGTACACCAATGCCGTGTTCTACCGCACGGTGGCAAGTGATCTCAGCGACATCAAGGACCTGAAGTACGACATGCTCGTGTTCTTCAGCCCGGGCGGCATCGAGAGCCTGAAGAAGAACTTCCCGAAGTTCAAGCAGAACGGGGTCTTCATCGCTGCGTTCGGTCCAACGACCTCCAAGGCCGTGCGCGACAATGGATTCCGGCTCGACCTTGAAGCGCCGTTGCCGGAAGCACCCAGCATGACCGGCGCCATCGAGCTTTTCATCAAGCGCGAGGCGAAGAAGAAATAAGGTCGGTGCGTCACGCCGTGAACCGTCCGTGGCGGATCCCCTGACACGGGCCAATGGAACGCGCTACCTTCCGCAAACACGAACGGCTTACCGGCAGGCTGCGCATCCATGAGGTGGCCACCACCGGCCGTTCCGTGTTCGAACCGCCCCTGAAGCTTGTAGGCAAACTGATGGAATTGCCCACTACCGCCCCGGCCCAAGTGGCTTTCGCCATCCCGAAGCGGTACATGAAGCTGGCCGTTCAGCGCAATCGCATGCGGCGCCTGCTGCGTGAAGCCTACCGGTTGAACAAGCAGGCGTATCATGAACGGTTGAAGACATCGGGCAAGCAATGCGCCTGGTTGTTCATCTACCAAGGCAGGACGCCCCTTACGTTGGCCGATACCCAGTTGAAAATATCACGGTCGTTGGACCGTTGGTTGGAAAGGCATGGGTAAGGTACTGGCACTTCCGCTGATCTGGTTGGTCCACCTGTACCGGTTGGTCCTTTCGCCCCTGTTACCGGGCTCCTGCCGGTACACGCCTTCCTGTTCGGAATACGGTTTGCAGGCCTTGCGCATGCACGGCGCATGGCGGGGCGGCCTGCTTACCCTCAAGCGCTTTCTATCTTGTCATCCGTGGGGCGGTCATGGTCACGACCCCGTTCCACAAGATCCCCCTCAACATGGATAAGCAAACTGCACGCAGTACCGCAAAGTGGAAGCTCTGGCTCGTCGGTGGTGCGATCGTCGGTGGTGGAGCACTCACCATCTCGGCCGGCGACAGCTTCTTCGAGATCAGCAAGAACCTGGAGATCTTCACCGAGCTGTACAAGGAATTGAACATCTACTACGTGGATGACACGCAGCCCGGCAAGTTGATGAAGACAGGCATCGATGCGATGCTGAATTCGCTGGACCCGTATACACAGTACATCCCGGAGAGCGACATGGAGGATTACCGCTTCATGACCACCGGGCAATACGGTGGTATCGGTGCGCTGATCAAGCGGCAGGACGACCATGTGCTGGTGAGTGAACCGTACGAAGGGTATCCTGCAATGAAGGCGGGGATCTGGGCCGGTGATGAGATCGTGGAAGTGGACGGTCGCAAGATCGCCGGGATGGAGACCGATGAGGTGAGCAAGTTGCTCAAAGGTCAGGCCGGTAGTACGGTCAACATAGTCACCAAGCGAGGCGATGCAGCGCCCACCACCCATGCCCTTACCCGCGAGGAGATCAAGATCCCTGACGTACCCTACAAAGGGATGATCGACAGTGTGGGCATGGTGGGTTACATCAAGCTGAACAGCTTCACGCAGACAGCCGGACAGGAGGTGCGCAATGCGATGAAGGAGTTGAAGGACCAGGGTGCCAAGAAGATGGTGCTCGATCTGCGCGGCAATGGTGGTGGTCTTCTGCGGGAAGCCGTGAACATCGTCAACCTGTTCGTTCCGAAGAACCAACTGGTGGTGGAGACCAAGGGCCGTATCCCGGAATGGGACAAGACGTACAATACGTTGAGCGAGCCGTTGGACGCCACCATTCCGCTTGCGGTACTGGTGGATGGCGGTTCGGCAAGCGCACGTGAGATCGTGAGCGGCGCGCTGCAGGACCTGGATCGCGGTGTGATCATCGGCGAACGCTCGTA
>DEQO01000078.1 GCA_002360495.1 Flavobacteriales bacterium UBA3364 | reverse complement strand
TGGTAATGCTTGTCACTGAGGGGAAAAGCGGCCTTGGCACCGGATTTGCTTCTTTTGTCGCCGGCCATAAGGGCCAGCGCATCATCCTCAAACAAGGCCTAGCCCCGGAACGGGTTCCGGCCCGTGATGTGGAGATCGTACACGAATGATGAACGAGACGATGAAAACCCTGATCCTGGCCGGGCTACTGGCCGTATCTGCCGTTTCCCAAGCACAGACGCCCATGGCCGATGCCGCGAAGTTGATCGACAACGAGCGCTTCGAGCAAGCCACGTCCGCCTTGCAAGGGATCCTTGCCAAGGAACCCACGAACGGTGAGGCTTGGTTCCTGCTGGGCGAGAACTATTTCTACAGCGAGAAGTTCGACAGTGCCGATGTGGCCTATCGCAAAGGCGTGCAGGTGAACCCGATCATGCCGCTGAATGCGGTCGGTGTCGGCAAAGTATTGCAGGCCAAGGGTAAGAATGCCGAAGCCAAGGCCGCGTTCGATGCTGCGATCGCCAAAGCCATCGACAAGGCCAGCAAGACCGCGAAACCGATGCAGTCCAGCGTTTATCGCGAATCCGCCGAAGGCCTGATCTACGGACCGGTGAAAGATCCGGCAACGGCCCTGGCCTACATCGAGAAGGCCATAACGCTGGACCCTGCGGAAGCGGAGAACTTCATTGTGAAAGGTGATGCCTTGTTCGAGGCCAACCCGCGCGATGCATCCGAACCGATGGCCAACTTCAAGAAGGCTGCCGACATGAAAGCCACCAGCGCCAAACCGGTCGCCAAAAAGGGCTTCGTCTACTACCGTGCGAAGAACTACGATGCGTCCATCAGCGAATACGACAAGGCCGCCTCCATCGACGCATCCTATGCACCCACGTTCCGCGGCCGCGCCGAATCGTGGTTCATGAAGCGCGACTTCACCAAGGCGAAGGCGGACTACGACACCTACTTGAAGCTGAACAAAGGCAACCTCAGCGCCAGCATCCGCTACGCACAATTCCTGTTCCTCGTGCAGAACTACAAGGAGTCTTTGGACCTGATCCAGAAGCTGGAAGCTTCCGGGGTGCAGAACAATGTCCTTACCCGCCTCAAGGGCTACAGCATGGTGGAACTGGGGGACAAGGTGAACGCGGTGCCTACGCTGGATGCCTATTTCGCCAAGCAACCCAAGGACCAATTGGTGAGCAGCGACCTGCAGTACTACGGCCGCGCTGTGGCCTTGCTCGGAAACGACTCCCTTGCCGGTGAGAAATTGCTCGCTGCAGCAGCCATGCCGAACGCCGATCCCGAATTGTACATGGAAGCGGGCTCGTTCTTCCAGAAGGCCAAGATGTTCGACAAGGCGGTGATCGCCTACCAAGGCAAGACCCGTTCGACCAAGGTGGCCGTGAACGACTGGTACTACCTGGGTGGTGCAGCCAACAAAGCCAAGCAATACCAAGTCGCCGACGAGGCCTGGACCAAGTACATCGAAAAGCAACCGAACATCTACCAGGGTTACTTGGGTCGTGCCCGCGCCAACGTGGGTCTTGATCCGGACAAGAAGACCTGGCAGGCACGACCCTTCTTCGAGGACGTCATCCGTAAAATGAAGCCGGAAGAGATGACCAAATCACCCTCGGATCTCGAGGAAGCCTATTTCTACCTTGGTTTCTACCATTTCTATTCCACGAAGGACCTGGCTTCGGCCAAGTGCTTCTTCGAGAAAGTGAAGACCGTGAACGCCGGTACATCGAACACCAAGGTGGCCAACGACATGCTGCTCAGCAAGGAGCTGAAGGATGTGAAGGCGGCCGTGTGCGACCTGAAGTGATCGACGTGCGATCTTGTGTTCGAAAGGGACCCTCGGGTCCCTTTCTGCTTTTGGTCGACCCCGTCCGCTTACATTGGACCGTTCTTCCCACCAGCGAAGGGCACATCAACCCTTGGACCTTTTCCGCAAGAAGTCGTTGGATAGTGCGACCGCTCCCGAAGGCGAGATCCATGGTGGCGAGAAGCTCGGCCGACACCTGAGCGTTCGGGACCTTACGTTCTTCGGCATTGCGGCGATCATTGGTGCGGGTAGTTTCAGCAGCATGGGCACGGCGTGCTTCAACGGCGGGCCCGGGGTTGTGCTTCTCTTCATCATGTGTGGTGTAGCTTGTGGCTTCACTGCACTGTGCTACGCTGAGTTCGCCGCGCGCGTGCCCGTCAGTGGAAGCGCCTATACCTATGCGTACGTGAGCTTCGGAGAGCTCTTCGCGTGGATCATCGGCTGGGCGCTGTTGATGGAATACAGCATCGGCAACATCTACGTGGCCTTCAGTTGGAGCGGGTATTTCACCAATCTGCTGGATGGCTTCGGATTGCACCTGCCGGCCTGGTCGACGATCAATTACACCGCCGCGCACAAAGCGTTCCTTGGCGGTGTGGCCGGTGAAGGGACCACGGCATGGTCCAACGCGCCCAAGCTGGGCGACCTGCGCATCATCTTCGATCTGCCCGCTGTGGTGATCAATGCATTGATCACCTGGCTGGTATATGTCGGCGTGAAAGAGAGCCGCAACGCCAGCAACATGATGGTGGTCGCCAAGTTGGCGGTGATCGTGCTGGTCATCGTTGTGGGCGCGACCTATGTCGATATCGACAATTGGACGCCGTGGATGCCGAATGGTTTCGGTGGCGTGATGGCGGGTGTGAGCGCGGTGTTCTTCGCCTACATCGGTTTCGATGCGGTGAGCACACTCGCCGAAGAGAGCAGGGATCCACAACGCGATCTGCCCAGAGGGATGGTCCTGAGCCTGGTGATCTGCACCCTCATCTACATACTCCTTGCACTCGTGTTGACCGGCATGGTGAGCTACGACCAGCTTGGCGTGAGCGATCCGCTGGCCGAGGTGTTCGCTCTGCGCGGGGTGAAGTGGATGCTCTTCATCGTGAGCTTTGTTGCGGTGGTTGCCATGACCAGCGTGATGCTCGTATTCCAATTGGGACAGCCGCGCATCTGGATGAGCATGAGCCGCGACGGGCTGTTGCCGAAGCGCTTCGCCAGCATCCATCCCAAGTACAGGACCCCCGGCTTCAGCACCATCGTCACCGGCCTCGTGGTGGGCATTCCGATCTTCTTCACCGACGAGAATTTCATCCTGGACTTCACCAGCATCGGCACCTTGTTCGCATTCGTTCTGGTGTGTGGCGGCGTGCTCATGCTTCCTCGTCGCGAGCGCACGCCGGGTCGGTTCCACCTGCCGTTCATCAACAGCCGATGGACCGCCCCCGGATCGTTGCTGGCGATCGTCGCGCTGCTATCGATCAATGTCCCCACGTATTTCCCGGGCCTTCTGGATCTCTCGGGAGACCACGCCGCGCAGAACATTCCGCAACTGGTCTTCTGGCCGTTGTGCGTTGTGGTGGTGATCCTCGCGCATCTGAAACAATGGTCGTTGATCCCCGTGCTGGGGCTGATCTCCTGCTGTTACCTGCTTACCGGCATGGCCGTTAGCAATTGGCTGTGGTTCGGGGTCTGGCTGGTGATCGGCCTGCTCTGTTATTTCGCGTACGGGTACACACACAGTAAGCTGGGAACGGCCTAGATCGCATGCTGAACAAGAACAACCGGCTCACGCTGTACATCCTCGTTGCGATGGTACTCGGCATCATCGTGGGCTACGCCATGCACACCGGCATGGAAGAGGCAGCGCGCAAGGAGGTGGCCGATAACCTGAAGATCCTCACCGAGATCTTCCTGCGCTTGGTGAAGATGATCATCGCACCCCTCGTTTTCAGCACGCTCGTGGTCGGCATCGCTAAGCTGGGTGACATGAAGACCGTGGGTCGTGTCGGCGGTCGCGCACTGCTGTGGTTCATGTCGGCCTCGTTGATCAGCTTGTTGTTGGGCATGGTGCTGGTCAACTTCCTAAAGCCTGGTGTTGGTCTTCAACTCGAAGTAACCGGCGATGCAGCGGATGTGATCGGCAAGACCGGGGCTTTCACCTTGAAGGATTTCATCGCGCACCTCTTCCCGAAGAGCATCATCGAGGCCATGGCCACCAACGAGGTGCTCCAGATCGTGGTGTTCAGCATCTTCTTCGGTGTCGCTTGTGCCAGCATCGGCGACTACGCAAAGCCGGTGGTGAAGCTCCTGGAAAGCGTGGCACATGTGATCCTGAAGATGGTGGGCTACGTGATGAACTTCGCACCGCTCGGCGTGTTCGGCGCCATCGCTGCTGTGATCGCGATACACGGATTGGGCGTGCTGAGCACCTATGCTGTTTACATCGGGCAGTTCTACCTGGGTCTGGCCATACTTTGGGTGATACTGCTGGGTGCCGGGTTCCTGTTCCTCGGACAGCGCATGAAAGAGTTGATGCGGCGCATCATCCAGCCGGTCACCATCGCCTTCAGCACCACCAGCAGCGAGGCTGTGATGCCCAAGCTCATGGAAGAACTCGAACGCTTCGGCTGCAAGGACAAGGTGGTCAGTTTCGTATTGCCACTCGGTTACAGCTTCAACCTGGACGGCAGCATGATGTACATGACCTTCGCCAGCCTCTTCATCGCACAGATCTATGACGTACCCCTTGCGCACGACTTCGGTATGCAGATCACCATGCTGCTCACGCTCATGCTCACCAGCAAGGGCATCGCCGGTGTGCCGCGCGCTTCTCTTGTGGTCGTTGCTGCCACGCTGGGCATGTTCGGCATCCCCATCGAAGGCATCGCACTGATCCTGCCGATCGATCACTTCTGTGACATGGGGCGCAGCGCTACCAACGTGGTAGGGAACGCCATTGCGACCAGTGTGGTGAGCAAGTGGGAAGGGGAGTTGGGGCACTGAGATACAGATGCCAGCGTCCTTACGGACAAGTGGGACTTTTTTCCGCACCCCTTTTCTTGTTCGTAGAAGTTTGGCCAAGGCCCCGATCCTTTGGACTCGGATCGGTCAGGCATCCCGAGGGGGAACGATCGCCGCGCTTCCGGCATCGACAGATGCCGCGTTGGATCATTCGGATCTTCGGTGGTCGACCGGAAGGCGCTCAAGTGTGGTCACGGGCAACGGTGGCGTTCGATACGTTGTAGTTGCTGTTTCTGAGGGCGCGGAGCGTGTGGGGATGGAGTGGTATGAAGTCGGTCGAATGGGATCTTGACCTAGGGATGGAGCGAGAAGACCAAGGGGGAGCCTGGGAACGGGGACGGAGCAAGACGACTTCGCTCCTTCATTGGACCGCTACATGGCAAAGCCGATGGGCACGCGCAAGGGTGTTCGGCGATCGGCGCTGTTCTCCTTCACCAGTACACCGACAAGGCAACCTGTGAAGCGAAGGATGCCGGACCGAAAATGTATGGGCGCGGTCCTCACATACGGAGCAACCCAGGCATCACGCCCAAGGCCAGCACGGCGATCCCGCACAGCGAGATCACCAGCCAGTTCAACGGGGCAACCACCAAGCGAAGGCCGCGCTCGCCGGGCGTAAATGCCTCCCGGATCACGATAACGTAATAGTAGATGCCTACGAGCGCCATCACCACCGCGAAAGCCGTGGTGAGCAAGTAGCCGTTGGCCAGACTGAGGACGAACACACGGTACTTGGCCACGAAACCGGCGGTGAGCGGGATGCCAGCCAATGAGAGCAGGAGCAGCATGGTCACGATGGCCAGCCAGGGACTACTGCGGAACAGCCCACGGAAGATGTGGATGTGTTCGTCGCCTTTCGCAGCCCGTTTGGCGAGGGTGAGGACGATGAAGAGACCGACCGTCGCCAAGGCATAGGTGCCGAGGTAGTAGAGCAGCACATCCGCCGTGCGCGCATCAAAGCCAAGGAACGCCAGCAACAGGAACCCCGTGTGCGCGATGCTGGAGTAGGCCATCAGGCGCTTGAAGTGGGTTTGGCGCAGTGCCACGATGTTGCCGAGGAACAGCGTGCAGATCGTCATCACGATCAGCATGGTGTGGACGGCTTCCGGCAGTTGCATGTGGGCGATCAACCGGTAGAAGGCAGCGAAGGCGGCGGTCTTCACAACAGTGCTCATGAACGCCGTGACCAGCGTGGGGGCGCCTTCGTAGACATCGGGGCTCCAGAAGTGGAACGGTACCGCAGCTACTTTGAACGCCACGCCGGCAATGGTGAAGAAGAGGCCGAGCAGGAACAACATGTCCGTTCCTGTGCCGATGGTGGCGGCGTGCGCAGCGATGGCCGCAAGGTCGAACGAGGCCGTGGATCCATACAACAAAGCGAGGCCCAACAACAGGAATCCGGAGGCGAACGAGCCCTGTACGAAATACTTGAACGCCGCTTCCCCACTGCGGAAGCTATCCCGCTTGCCACCCGCAAGAATGTACAGCGGGATGCTGAGGATCTCGATGCCGAGGAACAGTACGATGAGGTTGGAGAAGCTGGTGATCAACAGCCCACCGATAAGCGAGAAGAGCATCAGCGCATATTGCTCGGCCACATTCTCCCGCACCTTGGCATAGTAGTCGATACCGAAAAGGAACAGCAGGACGGTGACCACGATGAGCACGAGGGAGAAGGAACGCGCGTAACTGTCGAATTGTACCAGACCGCCGAACAGCGGGCTTTCCAATCGCCAATCCGCGGCGAAGAACACGAACGCTGTGAGCAGGCCGATGATCCCGACCGGTGCCAGAAGATCCCGGTTGCCGAACAGCCCGAGGTACAACAGCACCACACCAAGCACGGAGATCAGGACCAGGGCGCTCATCTCAATTCAGCGATAGGCTCGAGAGCAGTTGTTGAACAGGGACATCCACGAGTTCGAGGATGGGGCCGGGATACACGCCCAGGAAAAGTGTGATGGCGATCAAAGGCACGAGTACGAAGTGATCGCGAGTGGTCGCATCGGTCATTTCCAACGCCCATTTGTCCGGACCCAGCATCACGCGTTGGTAAGCGAAGAGCATATAGATCGCGCCCAGTACGATGGTACTTACCGCCGCGAGGGCGAGACCACCGTTCACCTGCCACAGACCCGCGAACATCAGCCATTCGCCAACGAAGCTCTGGGTCAGCGGGAGCGCGACCGCATTGGCGAGCACAAGGAGGAACAAGGCGGCCAATCGTGGCGTACGGACCTTCAAACCGCCCATGGCGCCCATTTCACTGCTGCCGACCCGCTCCTTCATCGCGCCGGAGATGTACAGCATGCACACCACCAACAGGGCATGCGCGAAGGCTTGGTAGAGGGAACCGCTCACACCGTAGCTGTTCCATGCAAAGAGGCCGGCACAAAGCAGACCGACGTGGCTCAACGACGAGAACGCGATCAGCCGCTTCAGGTCCGATTGACGGAATGCGATGATGCCGCCGTAAATGGCTCCGATCAATGCGAGAAGGATGACCGTCTCCTGCCAATGGACCACACCCTGCGGAACGATCGGCAGTACGATCTTGATGATCCCGTACAGGCCCATCTTCAACATCACCGCCCCGAGTACCATGGTGCCCTGCAACGGGGCCATGGCGTAGGTATCCGGCTGCCAGCTGTGGAAGGGGAAGATCGGCAGCTTGATCGCGAAGGCGAGGAAGAGCACCCAGAACAACCAGATCTGAACGGAGGTCGGGATGTTCAGCGAGCCGATCGTCGCGAAGTCACCGTTGAAACCTTCGCCCTGGCCCAAACAGTAGATGATCCCGAAGAGCAACGACAATCCACCCAGCAAGGTGTAGATGAAGAACTTGACCGTGATCGCGCGACGGTGCTCGCCGCCCCAATAGAGCAGGAAGAAGAAGACGGGTATCAGCGAGAGCTCATAGAAGATGTAGAACAAGAGCGTGTTCTGCGCGAGGAAGACACCGAAAAGGAAGGTCTGCGTGAAGAGCAGAAGCGCATTGACCAACGATGGATGTTGCAGTTTCTCACCGTACCCCGCAGCGATGATGAACGGGAATACCATGGCGGTGAGGATCAACATCAACAGGCCGACACCGTCATAGCCCATCACGAAACGCAGGCCCCACGACGGGACCCAGTCCATGTTGTAGTGTATCACGGTGCCGCCGGTGTAGGCCGACCAGGCGAAAAGAACCACGCCCAGCGAGGCCAGTGTGGAGATCAACGCCACATTCTTCGCCTGTTGTGTTGGCCGCAGGAACATCAACGCCAGTGCGGTGATGAAGGGGATGAGCAGGAGCAATGCGACGATCATCTCAGTTGCTCATGAGGGTGATGAGGAGGAAGACGATCATGCCGCACAACATCGCCAGCAAATGGAAGCTCGTATTGCCGGTCTGCAGTTTGCGCACCACACCGCCCATGGCCAGGGCCGCCGCACCAACGCCGTTCATCACCGGTACCATCACGTGGCGTTCCACCGTGGTGAAGAGATGCGCGCTGATCCAGCCGTACGGACGCTCGAACAGGGCAGCGTACAATTCATCCAAACGCCAGCGTTGTGCGATCAAGCGTTTGAGGAACGGCATGTCGGCTTCGGCACCCTCCAGCGTTGCGCGCTTCGCGAAGCGGCCATAGGCCATGGCGATCGTCGTAAAGACCAGGACCGTGGTAATGCCCATCAGGGTCCATTCCGTGGTCGCGCTCAGTCCGAGGTGTTCGTAGCGGATCGCGTCGGCGGCGGTCTCCAGGAAGTGCTTCATCGGTTCGTGACCGCCGAAGAGGTGCGGCAGGTTCAGCAGACCGCCGATCACGCTCAGCACCGCGAGCACCATCAACGGGATGGTCATGGTCAATGGACTTTCGTGCGGATGTGCCTTACCGCGATAGGTGCCGTAGAACACGAGGAACAGCAGGCGGAACATGTAGAACGTGGTGAGCAGCGCGCCGAACAGCAACAGGCCGAACAACACCGGCGAGTGCTGGAAGCCGTAGGCCATGATCAGGTCCTTGCTGAAGAAGCCGCTCATCAACGGAAGGCCGGAGATGGCTATGGTACCGACGAAGAAGGTGATGAACGTGATCTTGATCGAACCCTTCAGTCCACCCATCCTGCGGATATCCTGTTCGCCGCCCAGCGCGTGGATCACACTCCCTGCTCCCAGGAACAACAATGCTTTGAAGAACGCGTGGGTGGTCACGTGGAACATCGCCGCGCTATATGCTCCCATCCCCAGCGCCACGAACATGTAGCCGAGTTGGCTCACCGTGGAATACGCGAGCACTTTCTTGATGTCGTTCTGGAACAGACCGATACTGGCCGCGATCAATGCCGTGGCAGTGCCGATCCAGAGGATGATGTCCTTGGTGAACGGAGCCGATTCGAACAGCACCGAACTGCGTACGATCAGGAAGATACCGGCGGTCACCATCGTCGCGGCGTGGATCAACGCGCTTACGGGTGTGGGGCCGGCCATGGCGTCGGGCAACCAGGTGAACAACGGAAGCTGCGCGCTCTTGCCTGTCGCACCGATGAACAGGAACAGCGTGGCGGCGATCATCAGCGGATCGTTCATTCCGCCGGTGGCCATGTCCATGATGCTGGCATATTCCAGCGTACCGAAGCGTTCGAACAGAAGGACCATCGCGAGCACCATGCCCACATCGCCGATGCGGTTCATGACGAAGGCCTTGCGTGCCGCGTAGTTGTATTCAGGGGTCTTGTACCAGAAGCCGATCAGCAGGTAGCTGCACAGACCCACGCCTTCCCAACCGATGAAGGTGATCAGGAAGTTGCTGCCCATCACCAGCATCAGCATGGCGAAACTGAAGAGGTTCAGCTGCGCGAAGAAGGTGGGCGCGCGCTCGTCTTCGTGCATGTAGCCGATGGAGTAGAGGTGGATCAACGAGCCGATGCCCGTGACGATCAACATCATCGTGAGCGAGAGCGCATCGATGCGCAATGCCAGTGGGATGTCCATGCCGCCTACGCTGATCCAGTCCAGCATGTGGACCGTGCGTCCCCCGGTGCTTGCCTCGAATCCCATGAAGAGGACAACGCTTGCAACGAACGACGATGCGATCAACGCAGTGGCCAGTCCCCCGGCAACGTTCGCGCTGAGCTTCCTGCGCAACGAAGCGAGAATGATCGCACCCACCAACGGGAGCACAGGAACAAGGATGGTCAGTAGATCCGTCCTCATCCTTTCAGGCGGTTCAATTGGTTCACGTCAACGCTATCCACGTTCCGTTTCATCATCACCAGGATCGCCAGGCCCACGGTGACCTCCGCAGCGGCCACGAGCATGATGAAGAACACGAAGACCTGCGCGCGCGGATCGCTGTGGTAGGCGCTGAAGGCCGTAAGCAGCAGGTTCACGCTGTTGAACATCAGCTCAAGGCACATCAGGATGATGATCGTGTTGCGGCGGAATACCACACCGGCCACGCCGATACTGAAGAGCAGGAAACACAACACGAGGTAGTGCTCCAGCGGCACAACACGGATGGCGGTGATGATGCCTTGTTCCATGGTCACGCTTTCCGGCGCTCCAGCTCGGCCGCGGTCAAGGGTTCAACAGGTGCGGACGAAGCCGCCAGGACCGCTTCCTTCTTGCCGAGCATCACAACGCCGACCATGGCGCTGAGGAACAGCACGCTGCTCACTTCGAAGGGCAGCAGGAATTCATTGAAGAGCGACATGCCGACGCTGCGCACCAGGCCGACGCCCGCATCGAATTCGTTCGAGGGTCGTACGGTGATGCCATGTCGGATGGCGGCCACCAGCGTGAGGAAGAACAAACCGCCAGCCACTACGGCCGCGATGCGTGTGCCGAGGCTCTTCATCGGCTCCGTCGCCTTGTTCAGGTTCAAGAGCATGATCACGAAGAGGAACAACACCATGATCGCTCCGGTGTAAACGATGATGTGTACCATGGCCAGGAACTGCGCGTTCAACAGGACATAGTGCCCCGCGATACTGAGGAAACAAACCACCAACGCGATCACGCTGTTGATGGGGCTGCGCGCGCTCACCACGATCAGCGCGCTGATGACGCTGATCGCCGCGAAGAGGTAGAAGAGGGCGAGCATCAACGGTTGTGCGCGTGGCGCTTCTCTTGTTTGAACTTCAACACGTCCGGCGTCTGGCGCTTGCTTATGTCTATGCGTTTCGCGGGATCCATCGGCTCCACCAGCTCGTCCTTGCCGAACACGAAGGGCATGCGCAGGTAGTCCGCTTGCACGATCCGGTCGGTGAGGAAGATCGCCTCTTTGGGACACGCTTCCTCGCAATCGCCGCAGTAGATGCAGCGCAGCATATCGATCTCGTATACCGTGGCGTACTTCTCTTCGCGGTACAAATGCTCCTCACCCTTCTTGCGTTCACCGCTCACCATGGTGATCGCCTCGGCCGGACAGGCCACGGCGCACAATCCGCAGGCGGTGCAACGTTCACGGCCCTTCTCGTCGCGCTTCAACACGTGCTGGCCACGGTAGACCGCCGCGATCGGCCGCTTCTTTTCCGGGTATTGGATCGTGGGACGTTTGGTGCGGAAGAAGTGTTTGATGGTGATGAGCAGGCCACCGACGATCGACGGGAGGTAGATGCGCTCCATGAACGTCATCTTCTTGTCGCTCACCACGCGCGACCGGTTCGTCAGGGGTTGCATCGCGGTGCTCATCACTTCAGCAGGTAATAGATGCTACCGGTGAGCACGATGTTGAAGATGCCCAGGGGGATCAAGGTCTTCCACCCGAGGTTCATCAATTGGTCGAAGCGGAAACGCGGGATGGACCAACGCACCCACATGAAGAAGAAGATGAAGAAGAATGTCTTCGCGAACATGGCCCCCACTCCGATGATGGTCGCGAGGTTCGGATCGAGGCCTAACTTATCCAGGCCGGGCACATGGTAGCCACCGAAGTACAACGTGGCGATCACCGCGCTGCTGATGAACATGTTCGTGTATTCAGCGAAGAGGAAGAAGCCCAGCTTCATGCTGCTGAACTCGGTGTGGTAGCCGCCCACGAGTTCGGTTTCGCACTCCGGCATATCGAATGGTGCACGGTTCGTTTCGGCGAAGGCGCAAACGATGAAGATGAGGAAGCCGAGCGGTTGCTGGATAATGCCCCAACCATGTGCGATCTGGTGTTCGACGATGCCGCTCAGGCTGAGCGTCCCGGTGAGCATCACCAGCGCTACGATGCTGAGGCCCATGCCTAATTCGTAGCTCACCATCTGAGCGGCAGCGCGAACAGCACCGAGCAGGGCGAACTTGTTGTTGCTGGCCCAACCGCCGAGCATGATGCCGTACACACCGATGCTGACCATCGCGAAGACGTACAGGATGCCGATCTCAGGATCCGTGCCTTGCAGGTTCAGCGTGGTGCCGAAGACGGTCAGTTCACCGCCCCAGGGGATCACCACGCCGGTGAGCAGTGCGGTGGTCATGGCGATGGCGGGGCCGAGGAAGAAAAGCTTGCGGTTCGCGGTGGCCGGCACGAAGTCCTCCTTCATGAACATCTTGCCACCATCGGCGAGCGGTTGCAGGATGCCGAACGGACCAGCGCGGTTAGGGCCGATGCGATCTTGCAGGAATGCCGCCACTTTGCGCTCGCCATACGTACTGTACGCCGCCACGGTGAGCGTGACCACGAAGAGCACCAACAGGAAAATGGCGGTGGTGATCATCGGTCCTTGAGTTCTTTGCGTTTGGCCAGCTCAGGCACGTTTGGTGCTGGGCTGGTGAGCAAGGCCTGTTTGCGCTCCAGGTTGTAGTGGCCCTGGTTGATCACGCTGTGGCGATCGATCTGGCGCGGGCCTTCCACCGTCCAGGCGGCGAGGTCCTTCTTATCGAAACGGCAGGTGTTGCAGATGAAGCTTTCCACTTCGCCCCACATGTCCTTGCGGCCGGTGACGCGCAGGACTTCATTGCCTTTCAACCAGAGCACCACATGGCCATTGCACCTTGGATTCCCGCAGTTGCGATGCGCGTTCACTGGCTTGGTGAACCACACACGACTGGCGAAGCGGAAGGTCCGATCGGTCAATGCACCCACGGGGCAGACATCGATCATGTTCCCGCTGAAATCGTTCTCGATCGCGTTCTGGATGTAGGTGCTGATCTCGGCCACATCGCCCCGGTTGATCACGCCGTGCACACGGCCATCCGTCAGTTGCTCGCCCACTTTCACGCAGCGGTAGCAGAGGATGCAGCGCGTCATGTGCAGCTTGATCGTGTCGCCGATGTCGATCGGGTCGAAGGTGCGTCGCTCGAATTCGTAGCGGCTGGCTTCCTTTCCGTTCTCGTAGCTCAGGTCCTGCAAGTGGCACTCACCGGCCTGATCGCAAATGGGGCAATCCAGCGGGTGATTGATCAGCAGCATCTCCACCACGCCATTGCGGGCATCCACCAGGCCGGGGTCGGTGGTGTTGGCCACCTCCATACCGTCCATCACGGCCGTGCGGCAGCTGGCCACCGGTTTGGGCATGGGGCGCGGGTCCTTGTCGCTACCCTTGGTCACCTTCACGATGCAGGTGCGGCAGTACCCGCCGCTTGTCTTCAGCGAGGTGTAGTAGCACATCGCCGGGGGTACCACATGGCGGTCCGCCTTGTTGCGCTCGCCGATCATGCGTGCGGCCTGCAGTATCGTGGTCCCATCGGGGACTTCGATCATCACGCCATCTATGGTGACCTTGGCCATTGCTTAAGCGGTCGCGAATTTGGCACTCTTGCGGAAAGGTTCCCGTGCAAAATGCTTCGGGTCCTTCACTTTTTCCCTGTGGGTAACGTGGTATTCGAACTCATCGCGGAAATGGCGGATCGCTGAGGCCACTGGCCAGGCCGCTGCATCGCCCAACGGGCAGATGGTGTTGCCCTCGATCTTCCGTTGGATGTCCCAGAGCAGATCGATGTCCTCGGTGCGGCCTTCGCCATGTTCCAAGCGGTGCAGGACCTTCTCCATCCAGCCGGTGCCCTCACGGCAGGGACTGCACTGGCCGCAACTCTCGTGATGGTAGAAACGGGTGTGGTTCCAGGTGCTGCGTACGATGCACTGGGCGTCGTTGTAGGCATAGAAACCACCGGAGCCCATCATCGTGCCCTGTGCGAAGCCGCCTTCGCTGAGGCTCTCGTAGGTCATCAGGCGGTTCTCGCCGGCGGGGGTTTTCAGGAAAAGCTCGTATGGGACGATGGGCACGCTGCTGCCGCCCGGCACCACGGCCTTGAAGGCGCGGCCATCCACACCGCCGCAGTATTCATCGCTGTTGATGAACTCGTCGCAAGTGACGCCGAGGTCGATCTCGTACACGCCGGGGCGCTTGATGTTGCCGCCAGCGCTGATGAGCTTCGTTCCAGTGCTCTTGCCGATGCCGATCTTGGCGTACTCCTCACCACCGTCGTTCACGATGGGCACCACGGCTGCGATGGTCTCCACGTTGTTCACCACCGTGGGGCAGTCGTAAAGTCCTTTCACCGCAGGGAAAGGCGGCTTGATGCGCGGGTTGCCACGTTTGCCTTCCAGGCTTTCCAGCAGGGCGGTCTCTTCGCCGCAGATGTAGGCGCCTGCGCCGACCTGAACGTGGATATCGTGATCGAAGCCGCTGCCGAGGATATTCTTCCCAAGCCAGCCCGCAGCCCTTGCTTCCGCAATGGCTTGTTCCATGATCCGGGCGACGTAGAAGTACTCACCTCTGATGTAGATGTAACTCACTTTGGCACCGAGCGCGAAACTCGACGTGATCATGCCTTCGATGAGGATGTGCGGGATCCGCTCCATCAGGTAGCGGTCCTTGAAGGTGCCGGGCTCGCTTTCGTCGGCGTTCACTACGAGGTAGCGTGGCACGCCTTCGGGCTTCGCGAGAAAGCTCCATTTCATGCCCGTGGGGAAACCGGCGCCTCCGCGACCGCGCAGGCCGCTCTTCTTCACTTCCTCCAGCACGGCCTCGGGGCTCAGGGTCTTCAGCGCCTTCTCCACGCTGCGGTAACCACCGTTCGCACGGTAACCTTCCAGCCCACGGATGCCGGGTTTGTCGATATGTTCGAAGAGAAGTTTGCGGCCCATCAGCGATCCGTGTAGTTGGTCCGTGAATTACGTGCACGCAACTGATCGATCAACGCATCGGCTTTCTCGATCGTCAGGTCCTCATGGAACTGAGCGCCGCATTGCAGCATGGGTGCCGTTCCACAACTGCCGAGGCATTCCACCCCTTTCAAGGTGAACATACCATCCTTGGTGGTCTCACCTGCATGGATGCCGAGTTTCTTCTCGAGGTGCGTGATCAGGTCGTCGCTACCCCGCAGCATGCACGGTGTTGTCCTGCACACGTCGAGAACGTAGGTGCCCACCGGGTGCAGGTTGAACATGCTGTAGAAGCTGGCCACTTCGTAAACCTCTATGTGACGGAGACCCATGACCTGCGCCACGGCGTCCATCGCGTTCACGCTGAGCCAACCGTCGTTCTCTGCTTGTGCGACGTGGAGGATCGGGATCAACGCGCTCTTGCTGCGGCCCTCGGGATAGCGGGCCATCAGCGCCTTGCATTCGGCCAGGCCAGCCTCGCTGAAGGAGAAGGGCTTGGTGCCCTCCGTGGTGGTGATGGGTCTGGTGCGGGCTGACATCTAGGGGCAAAGAAAGCGGGCTGCGGGGAAGGAATGAAGGGATAGCGCTGGTTTTTCACCGCCAAGGCGCAAAGTTCGCCAAGGGTTCGCCAAGTTATTGGGGCATTCCATTGGCGATCCGGCGAATGCCGTCTTTCAAGAGCACCTCATTGAAGTTGATGAGCAATCCGAGGCGGTTGCCCGAGAGGCGCAAGTAGGTCAGAAGTTGGGCGGTGTGGATGGGGTGCAGTTCATCGACCGCCTTGATCTCGATGATCACCTGTTGCTCAACCCAGATGTCAAGTCGATAACCCGCATCCAAGGACACTCCTTCGTATTTGAGCGGCAGCGGTGTTTGATGCAGCACTGATAGGCCCACAGCACGTAATTCGTACAGGAGGCAGTGAACGTAGGCACTCTCGAGCAGCCCGGGTCCCAAGGACTTGTGCACCTTGATAGCCGCATTCACCACGAGCTTAGCTATGCGATCCTCTTCAACCATTCTTGGCGCCCCACTTGGCGTCTTGGTGGTAACTGGGGTTGGCTACGCGTCCAACTCGCCTGCGATCACGTTCATGCTGCTCATGGTGAGGATCGCGTCGCTCAGCATGCCGCCTTTGATCATTTCCGGATAGGCCTGGTAGTAGATGTAGCAGGGCCTGCGAAGGTGCAGGCGGAAGGGAGTACGTCCACCATCGCTCACGAGGTAGAAGCCCAGTTCGCCATTGCCGCCTTCAACGCAGTGGTACACCTCGCCAACGGGTACTTCGGTCTCACCCATCACGATCTTGAAGTGCCAGATCAAGGGCTCCATGGCACTGTAAACATCCTCTTTTGGCGGCAATACCCATTCCGGCACATCGGCACGAATGGAGGTCTTGTCGCTCAGCTTGTCCAACTTTTCCAATGCCTGACGGATGATGGAAACACTCTCCTTCATCTCCTGCTGGCGCACGGTGAACCGATCGTACGTGTCGCCACTGGTGCCAATGGGAACGATGAAGTCGAAGTCCTGGTAGCTGCAATACGGATCGGAGACCCGCACGTCGTAATCCACGCCCGCAGCGCGCAAGTTCGGCCCTGTGAATCCGTAGGCCAGGGCGCGTTCGCCACCGATGGGACCGCAGTTCACCGTGCGGTCCATGAAGATCCGATTGCGCAGCAGCATGCTGTCGAATTCCTTCAGCCCGGCAGGCAGTTCATCCACGATGTTGCGTATGCGCTTCCACGCCAACTCGCTGAAATCGCGTTCCCAACCACCGATGCGGCCCATGTTGGTGGTGAGGCGTGCGCCGCAGATCTCCTCATAGATGTCGTAGATCTTCTCGCGCCACTGGTACACGTAGAGGAACGGGGTGGTAGCACCGGCATCCTGCCCGATGATGGTGTTGCAGATGATGTGGTCGGCGATGCGCGCCAGTTCCATCACGATCACCCGCATGTACTCGACCCGCTTGGGAAGCTCGATACCAAGGAGCTTCTCCATGGTCATGTGCCATCCCATGTTGTTGATCGGCGAACTGCAGTAGTTCATTCGATCGGTCAGCGTGGTGATCTGGTAGAACGGGCGCCGTTCCGCCAGTTTCTCGAACGCACGGTGGATATAGCCGATGGTCTGCTCCGTTTCAAGGATGATCTCGCCATCCAACGTCAACACGTTCTGGAAGATGCCGTGCGTGGCGGGATGCGTAGGGCCGAGGTTGAGCGTGGTGAGCTCGCGCAGGTCCCTGCCCTGGACGAGGTCCTTCTGCCAATAGTCCGGTTTCTCCACCTTGCTCATCGTCCGAAGTATCGATCGTCCTTATCCTGGCGTGTGGGGTCTTCCAACGGATAGTCCTTGCGCATGGGGAAGGCCGGGAAGTCCTCCATGTTCAGGATGCGTTTCAAGTTGGGGTGCCCCTTGAATTTGATGCCGAAGAAGTCCCACGCCTCGCGTTCCATCCAGTTGGCCGTTGGCCAGAGATCCGTTACGGTGGGGTATTCCAGATCGTTGGCGGTGGTGCGGCACTTGATACGGATCCGATGACCGGCCCGCATGTTGTGCAAATGGTACACCATGCCGAATTCCTGTGCTTCACCGGGGAAGTGCATACCGCAGCAGGTGGTGAGGAATGCGAATCCGAGCTCGTCGCGCATCGCCTTCAGCAGGTCGTGCACTGCTTCTTTCTTCACATGGATGCAGACGAGGTCCGCTTCCTGCGAAATGGCCGTGACCTTCTCACCGAAGGCCGCCATGCGGTCCTTCACCAGCTGATCACGCTCCGCCTTCACCACGAACCCCGGCATCTCAGAACATGATTGATTGTTCACCACAGAGACACAGAGGCACAGAGAAGGCCAGCATCGAAGTGGTACTAGAGCACAGGACATGAGAAGTACGCATACTCAACATTGCATTGCGCATTCCTCTGTGTCTCTGTGTCTCTGTGGTAAAATGCATTCCTCAGTCGATCGCGTATTTGGTCAACAGGTCGGCGTATTCCTTGCTGTAACGGCGGCGCAGGCTCTCGTTCGCGGCCAGTTCCTGGATCTTCAGGATGCCGTCGATCACCTGCTCCGGACGCGGCGGGCAGCCCGGGATGTAGACATCCACAGGGATCACCCGGTCGATGCCTTGCAGAACGCTGTACGTATCGAAAATGCCACCAGTGGAGGCACATGCGCCCATGCTCAGCACCCATTTGGGCTCGGCCATCTGCATATATACCTCGCGCAGCACTGGGGCCATTTTCTTGGCGATGGTGCCCATCACCATCAACAGATCGCTCTGGCGCGGACTGAAGCTGAGGCGCTCCATGCCGAACCGGCTGAGGTCGTAGTGGGAGCTCATGGTGCTCATGAACTCAATGCCGCAACAGCTCGTGGCGAAGGGCAGGGGCCACAGGCTGTTCTTGCGCGCCAAGCCGATGGCTTCGTCCACCTTGGTGGCGAAGAACCCGGACCCGGCGTGGCCGTCGGGTGGCTGTACAATGGTCGGCTTGGGCCGTTCGATGCCGCGTTCGTCGCTCATTCGATCTTCATTACGCCTTTCCGCAACACATAGTAGAGGCCTGCCAACACGAAGGTGACGAAGACCACCATTTCCACGAAACCGATCGCACCGAGCGCCTTGAAGTTGACCGCCCACGGGTAGAGGAAGATCACTTCCACATCGAACAGTACGAAGAGGATGGCGATCAGCAAGTACTTCACACTGAACGGCGTGCGGGCGTTGCCCTGCTGCTCAATGCCGCACTCGAAGTTCTCGTCCTTGTGCCTACCCCGGATCTTCGGCCCAAGCCAAGCTGCGGCCGAAAGCGCGAAGCCAACGAACCCTACCGCGATCAGCGTCTGGATCAGGATGGGAACGTAATCCTGGGGTGTTGAGACCGGTTCCAAAAGAGAGGTCAGGGTTGAAGCGTGGCCAAATGTATATGACGGGATGCCGTGCGCGAGCGCTTTGTATACCAAAGAACCTAACTCGTCGTTCCCTGCTATTGATCTGGCGGGGAATGAACCGCCGGACCGCTACCTTTGTTCATTACCACCACCATGGGCGAGACCACCCCGAACTACCCGCTGCTCAGCGGGATCCAGCTACCGGCCGACCTGCGGAAGCTGAACGAGGAGCAGTTGCAGCAGGTTTGCACCGAGCTTCGGGATTTCATCATCGATGTGGTGAGCGTGAAGGGCGGGCACTTCGGGGCCAGCCTGGGGGTGGTGGAGTTGACCGTTGCGCTGCACTACGTGTTCAATACGCCGTACGACCAGCTCGTCTGGGACGTTGGCCATCAGGCCTACGGCCATAAGATCCTCACAGGCCGCAGGGAGGTATTCCACACCAACCGCATCCACAAAGGGCTAAGCGGCTTCCCCAAGCGCAGCGAGAGCGAATACGACACGTTCGGTGTGGGCCATAGCAGCACCAGTATCGGGGGGGCGCTCGGTATGGCCGTGGCCAGCAAACTGAATGGTGAGAAGGACCGCCAGTGCGTGGCCGTTATCGGCGACGGGGCCATGACCGCTGGAATGGCCTTCGAGGCCCTCAACCATGGGGGTACGGCGAACAGTGACCTACTGGTCGTTCTCAACGATAACTGCATGAGCATCGACCCGAACGTCGGTGCCTTGAAGGAATACCTAACGGACATCACCACCAGCCACACCTACAACAAGGTGAAGGACGAGGTGTGGAAGCTGTTGGGGAAGTTGAGCAAGTTCGGTCCGAACGCGCAGGCTATCGCCCAAAAGGTGGAGGCTGCGACCAAGACCGCGCTCCTCAACCAAAGCAACCTGTTCGAGAGCCTCAAGTTCCGCTACTTCGGACCGGTGGACGGCCACGATGTGGAGCACTTGGTGAAAGTACTGAAGGACCTTAAGGACATCCCCGGACCCAAGATCCTGCACACCCTTACCGTTAAGGGCAAGGGCTATGGACCTGCGGAGGCAGGAAGTCCCACGGTGTGGCACGCCCCCGGCTTGTTCAACAAGGAGACCGGCGAGATCATCAAGGTGGTCCCCAAGAGCCCGCAACCGCCGCGCTACCAGGATGTGTTCGGCCACACCATTGTGGAACTGGCCGAGAAGAACGAGAAGATCGTGGGTGTTACCCCGGCGATGCCGACAGGTTCATCGCTGAACATCATGATGAAGGCCATGCCCGATCGCGCGTTCGATGTGGGTATCGCCGAACAGCACGCCGTGACCTTCAGCGCCGGTATGGCCACGCAAGGGCTGGTCCCGTTCTGCAACATCTATAGTTCGTTCATGCAACGCGCCTACGACCAGGTGGTGCATGATGTGGCGCTGCAGAAACTGCATGTGGTGTTCTGCCTGGACCGGGGCGGATTGGCCGGTGCTGATGGCCCTACGCACCACGGTGCTTTCGACATCGCCTACTTCCGCTGCATCCCGAACATGATCGTGAGCGCGCCGATGAACGAGGAGGAATTGCGCAACCTGATGTATACGGCCCAATTGCGCGACTGCGGGCCGTTCAGCATCCGCTATCCGCGAGGCGAAGGCGTGATGACGGAGTGGAAGACACCGTTCAAGGAGATCAAGATCGGTACCGGTCGCAAAGTGCGTTCCGGTACGGACATCGCGGTGCTCACGATCGGGCACATCGGCAATATCGCGGCAAAAGGCATCGATACGTTACAGGCCGAGGGATACAGTGTGGCGCATTACGACATGCGTTTCGCCAAGCCGATCGACGAGATGCTGTTGCACGAGGTCTTTGGCAAGTTCAAGCACGTGATCACCGTTGAGGATGGTTGCATCCAAGGCGGCATGGGCAGCGCGGTGCTGGAGTTCATGGCCGATCATGGATACCAAGCCCAAGTGAAGCGACTGGGCATCCCGGATCGCTGGATAGAGCATGGTTCGCAGAAGGAGCTATACGCTGAATGCGGGTTCGATGAGGTGGCCTTGATCACCGCCGCCAAGGAGATGCTTGGCGAGCAAAAGGCAAGCAAGGGAAAGCGGGCTAGTGCCTGAGCCCCTTCGGCCTACAGGCTGAAGTGGTAACCAACGCCGAACGTTATTGGCACAAGGTCCGAGACCACTTCAATATCAGGGCGCGCTTTTATCGCTTCCCAGTCGTCCATCATTTCCTGGGACCGGAACGGGATGTTGATCGAGAAGCGCCAGTAGTTCCCGGCGAAGCGTTGTTGCAACATGAGGCCAGCCCCCACGGTAGGGCCGTAGTATATGTCATCCAGTGTTTCTTTTCCCCTGATGTGGATCACGCCGTTGTAACCATACATCGCGACCAGGAAGGGGCTCGTTCTGCTCTTGGTCGGTAAACGCAATTCCATGCCTGCATTGTAGGCGGCACCGACTACGGCCCAGCCGCCACCCACGAAGCCCGATAGCCAGGGTGCCGCCCAATACGTTGCTCTTGCACCGATGATGCCTCCAACATCCTGCCCCAGTCCGATGCCCAAGTGAAGACCGTCAATGCCGGGTTGTTCCTGCCCGATCGCAGGGGCAACGAAATAAGCGGAACCGAGGCCGAGCGTGGCCGACAAGGCGGCCGACCGGAAGCTGTTGATCATGTCATCGAATGTACATCGGTGTCGCGAACGGCGATGGAACCGATCGACAGAGCGGTTGCCTCGGACCGTCGTTCAACGTTTGGTCAGACGTGTGTTGCCCAAGGTCCCGTTCGTTCCGGTCCAATTGAGCGTGTAACTCCCCGAAGGAACACCGTTCATTTCAAGGACCAAGCGCCGGGTTTCCGGTGATGTGAATTCCACCTGCCATTGCCTTGCCGCATTGCCCGTGCCATCGACCAGTTGCAGCACCGTGCGGTCCGCTCGTGCAGCAGGTAGATCGATGGTGACGAGATCGTCGCAAGGGTCAGGAAAGGCCACAAGGCGGATCGGCTGGAACAGGCTGATCGGGTTGTCCTGCCACGAACCATCCAACCAGCGCAGGATCTTGTTCGGGGGGGCCCAGCCGGTGCGTTCCGTGATCACGAGCAGGGGCATGGGTGTACGATCGGAATACCATGAATAGCGCACCTCGCGCCGAACGGGATACTTCAGGTACCGACGATCCAACAGGTCCCATTCGCTACGCACGCGGAGTACGTTCTCCACAACGCCGTAAGGCATCAGCAAGGTACCCCAAGCATCGGCCTTCACACCATGGCGAACCTTGTAGATCCCGATCCTTCCCGCACCGGTCACGGCCACGATGCCCGTATCCGTCCATTGGTCGTTCATGCCACATGGTAGCGCCAATTCGCGCATCGGTGGATCGAACCGGAGCAACGCGGTGTCGCTATATGTACCGATCCATAGCAAGGCGGTATCCGTTCGCTGGAAATAGGAAACCGGTTCCCCCGGTATCTGTCGGACCAGCGCGTCGGCGGGAAAGGCCCCGGCGCCCGGTGCGATGTCCGTGGTGGACCATGTGTACGGCACGATCGTCCCCGCGGGCAGGCTGCTGAAATCCCAGCGCAGCCCCTCGCCGATGCTGCCCGGTTTCAAATAGGCCACATCGTGGTAGCCGAATACCGTACCGGTCATGGGAAAGGCGTTCGCGTCCAACATCGGCTGCGCGCGTCCCACGGCCCACAAGCAAAGAGCGAACATGAAGGATGCCGTTCTCATGCTGTTAAGTTAAGCGCTTGCGAGGTCGGTATGGTCAACGTTCGTGGAACTCTTCTTCGCGCCACACCAACCAACGATCGTCCGGACCCGGCACGATGTCCTCGTCCCTGAAATGCACGAGACCCGGTCTCCCCATGGCAATGACCGGGATGTACCGGTCACCATCCAGGCCGCGGAGATGGACGGCTTCCCGAAATCCATTGCGGAAGATGAAGGCACCGCAGTAGGAGTCCGGCAGGCCGGAAATGAAGAGGCGTCCGTTGCGCGGCGGCGAAGGCAATTGCGACAGGATCCGAGCGGTCGTAGCTGAAGCGTGCTCCCAATTCCGATGGTTCGCGCGGAGCAACGCAATGGAGCCGAGGACCACGCATAGGACCACGCTGTGGTGGACCCAGCGCTGCAGGATCCGTGTGATGAGCATGGCCAGGGTGACGCACAGGAAGGCCGATGGCATGTACAGGAAACGATCGCTCTCCGAGGTACGTGTACTCACACCACCCACCACGGGCAATACGCATGCGATCGCAAGGAGAAGGACCATGGCCAGGATCCCACTGCGACCCGTCCGCTCATCCCGTGTCGATCTCCAGGTGACCACCACCACGACCGTGATCGCAAGGAACAATGCCGTGGCCGCCACTTTCATGTACACGGGATCCAAGGGTGGAAGGAAGAGGCGGGCGATCACTTTGGGAATGCTGGCGACCAAGGCCATGGGATCTTTCTCCAGGAAACCGCCGAGGTACGATCCACCCGCCTGGTGCCCTTGAAGCAGCCACAGCAACGCGTAGAGCGCGATCACCGCACCGAATGCGAACCCGAGCTTCCGTGGCGCGGTCGGCAGTTCGAACAGGCCGTAGCGCGCAAGTGGGATGACCAGGAACGGAAGCAACAGTGCACTTTCATAGCATAGCGCACCGACGAACATCGATGCACAGGACGTGCCGATGCGTCGCCATTGGGGCCCAGGGCCGTTGAGGAGGAGGAGACCCAGCAGCACGAAGAACGTTCCCAATGAAGATTCACGACCTACGATCCAAACGATCGACTCTTGGTGGAAGGGGTAAATGATGAAGAGCAGTCCCGCGAGCCATGCACCCGGCCATGCACTAGCGGACGATCGCCCCACGTAGCGAACGAAGAACGCGAACAACAGGAATGCGTTCGCGCCGTGCAGGGCCACATTGAAAGCCCGCTGCTCCCAAGGCGAAGAGCCGCAGAACGAATGGACCGCCCGGAAGGTGAGGTCCGATAGCGGCCTGAAGAAGCCGTTGCGCCAGGGTATGCCGCGCACGCCTGAATTCCACAGTGCGGAATGATCGTCGCTGAAGGCCAGGAACCCCAACGTGGGCCAGAAGATGAGGAAGGCCAGCGCGATGAACACCGGCAACGGCCACCATCGCAAACGGATCGGTGAGGGTACTGTCATTGCGCTTCCCAAATCTAGACGGTCCCTTTACGCCGCGCTCCGGGCCGTAAGTTCGCCGTATGTCAAAGCAGGCCTTGTGGATCGTGACCGCTGCGTTCCTCGTGAGCGTGGCTGTGCGCTGGCCGCAGTTGAACAGGCCGCTATCCGCACACCATGAGTTCTGCACGGCGTTCACGCTGATCGCCCTGACGAACTGGTACGAGGACGGGTTCGCGACCCACCACGGTGTACCCTCCGGGGGCTTTGTCCGGGAGGCCGACGCGATGATGCCTTCGGAGCACTTCACCCGCGATCAGCGCGCGATCGGCCTGTACTACTTCTCGCACCCGCCGCTGGCCTACGAACTTCCCTATGTCGTATTCGCCGCCATCGGTGTTGCGCCGAATGTGCTCGGGCTACAAGTGTTCAACCTGCTCTTTCACCTGATCACGGCCATCGCATTGTTCTTCGCTGTGCGGGAGATCCTTCCCGGAACCGTCTGCTCTTCTGCGCCGCTGTTCACGGCGCTGCTCTATCTGTTCATGCCTGCGCCGCTGTGGTTCCACGGTAATGTGTACATGAGCGACATGTTCGTCCAGAATTTCTGGGTCCTGCATCTGGTCTTCGCGATGCGGGTCTTCCGTGTGAAAGGAGGGATCCCGCCGCATTCGCTGGTGTTTTTCGGAGTGACCTTGTTCCTTACGGTCTATACGAGTTGGCTTGGCGTCTTCGCTGCTATCACTGCCGTCCTGGTGGCGCTTTGGCGTTGGTGGAAAGAACGAGCACCGAAATGGTACGGAGTGGTCCTGGTGGCCATCTTCGCAGTGGTCACGGCCCTTGGACTTACCGCCTGGCGCTATCTCCAGGTGGTCGATGCACAAGCCTTGCTGGCCCATTTCGCCGCCCGTTTCGCGGTTCGCGGAACGTTCGCCCTGCCCGATGGTCCTTGGCCGCTCTTGCGCCAACTCGTCATCAACTACCGCATGGGATTCCTGCCTGTGCTATTGCTTTTGATGGTCCTTGCGATCGCGCGATCCCGCGGCAAGGCTGCTCTACCGGATGGAGCGCCGGGCCTGGTACTCTTCATGGCATTGACCGGTCTTCCAGTGCTGTTGGACCACGCACTCCTGCTTCAATATGCTGAACATGATTTCGCAGCCCTCAAAGCAGGACCGCTCCTGTGTGGATCGGCCGGGATAGGGCTTGCTTCACTTCCGCGGCGATGGGCTGCCGGTGCGGTGGTTGGGACCTGCCTCGCTGGTGTGCTGTATTTCTACCGCATCAATCCCCTTCCCGGAAAGGACCATGGGCGCTATGGGGTGGAGATGGAGCTGGGCCGCGCCATTGCGAAGGGAGCCGCACCCGATGATGTCGTGTTCGCAATAGGCCTTTCAACCGAGCCGCAGGTGGTCTGGTATGCGCACCGGAACGTGCTGGGGGTGGCTTCGGTAAAGCAGGCGGAACAATTCCTGCGCGATCGAGGCCTGACCCACGGCGTAGTGTTCCGAACGATCGGCGATTCGCTTTCTACGGAGCGTATTATACCCTAGCTCCGGAAACCCGTTCGTCCGGGATCGCGGACCTACCCCGGCTTCTTGATCTCGAAATCCTCCAGGAACTTCGTGGTGAAGTTGCCTTTGCGGAACTGCTCGTTCTGCATCAGTTGGAGGTGGAAGGGGATCGTGGTGCTGACGCCTTCGATCACGTACTCGCTCAAGGCGCGTTCCATCTTGGTGATGGCCTCCTCCCGCGTCTGTGCGCTCACGATCAGCTTGCCGATCATGCTATCGTAGTTCGGCGGGATGCTGTAGCCGGCATAGACGTGCGTATCCACGCGAACGCCGTGGCCACCAGGACTGTGGTAGCTGGTGATCTTTCCGGGGGTCGGCCGGAAGTTGTGGAAGGGATCCTCCGCATTGATGCGGCATTGGATGCTGTGGCGCGTGGGCTCGTAGTTGAGGCCGCTGATGGGAATGCCCGCAGCGATCTTGATCTGCTCGCGGATCAGGTCGTAGTCGATCACCTCCTCGGTGATCGTGTGCTCCACCTGGATCCGGGTGTTCATCTCCATGAAGTAGAAGTTCCGGTCCTTGTCCACCAGGAATTCCACGGTTCCTACGCCTTCGTAATTCACGCTGGCAGCCGCCTTGATCGCGGCCTCGCCCATCTTTTTCCGCAACGTCTTCGTCATGAAGGGCGAGGGCGTTTCCTCCACGAGCTTTTGGTGGCGGCGCTGGATGCTGCAGTCGCGCTCGCTCATGTGGCAGAAGGTGCCGTACTGGTCACCCGCGATCTGGATCTCGATGTGGCGAGGCTCCAGGATGTACTTCTCCATGTACATGCCGGGGTTCCCGAAGGCGGCAGCCGCCTCTTGGCTCGCCTTCTCGAATGCTTCCTGGAACTCCTCTTCCTTCCACACCAGGCGCATGCCTTTGCCGCCGCCGCCCGCTGTGGCCTTCAGGATCACGGGGTAGCCGATCTTCTTCGCTTCCTTCTTCGCGACCGCGATGTCGGTCACCAGGCCTTCCGTTCCGGGCACCACCGGAACACCGGCGGCGATCATCGTGGCCTTCGCGGTGGCCTTGTCGCCCATGGCCTCGATCTGCTCGGGCGTTGCGCCGATGAACTTGATGTTGTGCTGCTGGCAGAGCTTGCTGAACTTGCTGTTCTCGCTGAGGAAGCCGTATCCAGGATGGATGGCATCGGCGTTGGTGATCTCGGCTGCTGCGATGATGCGCGGCATGTTCAGGTAGCTCTCCTTGCTCACCGGCGGGCCGATGCAAACGGCCTCGTCCGCGAATCGCACGTGGAGGCTCTCCTTATCGGCCGTGCTGTAGACCGCCACCGTCTTGATGCCCATTTCCCGGCAGGTACGGATCACACGCAGGGCGATCTCGCCGCGGTTGGCGATGAGGATCTTCTTGAACATCAGAAGGTGTATTGGCCGCAAAGGCGCAGAGGCACAAAGTATGCCCTCCTCAACTCGACCCGTGCGGTATTGCCATCATTCATCGGACTCTTCTTTGCGTCTTAGCGCCTTTGCGGCTAACCTCTACGCTGGATCGACCAAGAACAAGGGCTGATCGTACTCCACGGGCTTGGCATCGTCCACCAAGACCTTCACGATCTTGCCCGCGACATCGCTCTCGATCTCGTTGAAGAGCTTCATGGCTTCGATGATGCAGATCGGCTTGCCGGGTTTCACTTCATCCCCAACGTTCACGAAGACCGGTTTTCCCGGCCCTGCGGAGCGGTAGAAGGTGCCGATCATGGGCGCCTTGATGGTGACGTATTTGGAGTCCGCGGAAGCAGCTGGGGCAGCTGGGGCCGGTGCCGCTGCAGGAACCGCAACAGGAGCTGGGGCAGGCGCCGATACCGGCGCTGGGGCATAGGCCGGAGCCGCAGCGGTGACCACCTGCACTTCACGCTTGCCGGCGGGGGTTTTGATCGTGATCTTGAAATCCTTCTGTTCGATCTCCACCTCGCTCACGCCACTCTTGGCGACGAACTTGATCAATTCCTGGATCTGCGATAGGTTCATCGGGGATTGCTCTTGGTTGGCCGACATGCGGGCGAAGGTAGGATAGTGCAGGGAGTTGCAAAGGCTTGGATGGATACCAGGCTAACTGTTTGAGGGTCAGGAGCCATAGGCCCACTTCAGCCAGATCGCGCCCCACGTGAATCCGCCGCCGAAGGCGCTCAGGATCACATTATCGCCCTTCTTGAGCTTCGACTCCCACTCCCAAAGGCAAAGTGGGATCGTGCCGCTGGTGGTGTTCCCGTACTTCTCGATGTTCACCATCACCTTGCTGTCATCAAGCCCCATGCGGTGCGCCGTCGCGTCGATGATGCGCTTGTTCGCCTGGTGCGGGACCAGCCATGCCACGTCATTCGCGGTAAGGCCGTTCTTCTCCATGATCTCGGCGCTCACATCGGCCATGTTGGTCACCGCGAACTTGAACACGGCCTTCCCTTCCTGATAGACATAGTGCTCCTTGCGCTCGACCGTACGTTCGGTGGATGGGCGCATGGAACCACCGGCCTTCTGGTGCAGGAACTGGCAACCGCTGCCATCGCTGCGCAGGATGCTGTCCATCACACCAACGTCGTCCATGGTCGGTTCAAGCAGCACGGCGCCGCAGCCATCGCCGAAGATGATGCACGTGGCGCGGTCCTCATAATCGATGATGCTGGACATCTTGTCCCCACCGACCACCACCACCTTCTTGTGTTTGCCGCTTTCGACGAACTGCGATCCCGTTGTCAGCGCATAGAGAAAGCCGCTACAGGCCGCCATGAGGTCGAAGCCCCAAGCGTTCTTCGCGCCGATGGCATCGCAAATGATATTGGCCGTCGCCGGGAAAACGCGGTCGGGCGTTACGGTGGCCACGATCATCAGGTCGATCTCCTCCGGGCCGATACCCCGTTTCTTCAGCAACCCGTTCACGGCCTCGATGGCCATAACGCTCAAGCCCTGGTCCTTTCCTTTCAGGATCCGTCGCTCTTTGATTCCGGTGCGTTCGGTGATCCAGGCATCACTGGTCTCGACCATGGTCTCCAACACCTGATTGCTCAAGGTGAATTCCGGCAGATAGCCGTTCACGGCGGTTATGGCGGCGCGGGTCTTCATGAGTTCGGGGAATTCACCACAGGGGCACAGCGATCAGGAAGGCCTGAAGGCAAAGCGGCCGGGGGCGAAAGGTATTCATACCGGGGAAGTGGGTCCGTGTGGACAGCGGTAATGGCACGAACGACCGTTCATGAGGGGCGTCGTCGGTCAACACACCCTGCGCTTTAACGCCTCCTTGGCAACCCTCAGATCAGCGCCTCCCGAATGCGGTCGTTGAGCTTGCTCAGCACCACTTCGCGCGTTGCCAGGATCATGCTCTTCGTAGCGATCTCGTTGCTGATGCCGTGGCCGATGATGACGTTGCCGTTCACGCCCAGCACTGGCAGGCCACCGTAATTCTCGTAGTTGAACCGGTGAAGGAACGGGTCGTCCACTCCATGGGCCTCCAGAAGGTCGTGGAACCCTTCGATCACTTTCAACACAACGTTGCCCGTAAAGCCGTCGCAGACCATGACGTCCGCCTTGTCGGTGAACAGGTCCCGACCCTCCACGTTCCCTGCGAAGGTGTAGAGCTGTTGGTCCTTCATCAGTTCGTAGGTCGCCTGCCGCAGTAGATCGCCCTTCTTCTCTTCTTCGCCGATGTTCAACAGGCCCACTTTCGGGGCCGGGATATGATAGACGTGCTCGGCCAGCATGGCCCCGAGCAAACCGAATTGGGCCAGTACATCGGCTTTGCAATCCGCGTTGGCGCCGACATCCAACAGCACACCGAGCCCACCTTTCTCCTTGGGGACCAACGTAGGGATGCACGGACGGATGACCCCTTGGATCGGCTTGATGATGAAGATGCTACCCACCAGCATGGCTCCGGTGTTGCCAGCGCTCGCGAAGGCATCGATCTTGCCCTCCTTCATCAGGTGGAAGCCCAGACTGATACTGCTGCGTGGTTTGGCTTGGAGCGCCTTGGTGGGGTTGTCGTTCATGGTGATATCGTCCTGGCTGGGGACGATATCGAAGGCTGCGGGATCAGCGTTCTCGGCAGCGATGAGCTCCCTGATCCGGGGCTCGTCCCCGATCAATACCAAACGGACGTCCGCCGGCAGTTCGCGCACGGCCATGACGGCTGCTCGCACGGGTACGACCGGACCGTGGTCGCTGCCCATGATGTCCAGTCCGATCCTCATGCGAGGTTGCGGTTGGGCACGTTCAGACAGTTGGCCTTATTCTGCGGCTTCGGTGCCGGAGACCATCAGCTTGCCGTTGTAGTAGAGGTCTTCCCCTACTTTGAAGGCACGGTGGCGCATATGCACCTCTCCCGTGTTCGGATCGGTGCTCAATGTGGGCACGCCGGCCTTTTTCGTGCTACGGCGGCTGGCCGTACGCATCTTGGAGAATCGTCGCTTCGGATTTGGCATGGTCGTCTATCGTTTTGGCTTTGGCCCCTCGTGTTTCAATTCCTTCAAAACCTCCCAACGAGGGTCGGGAGTTGGTTCATGTTCCACGATCAGCTTGCTCAGTACCTTTTCCACTTCAGGATCGCACTGCCCTGGAGCGTGCACGTGGCGGATGGGCAATGCCAGGCGAAGGCATTCGTAGATATAATGCGTCAAGTTGATGCTGTGTTCGCGAGCGTCAAGGCTCACCAACTCGTCATCATCCATCTGTTCTTCGCCCGATAGGCTGAAGATCTGCCGCTGTTTGCCGTTCAAAGGGAAGTGCAAGGGGGCATTGCAACGGTCGCAGCGCAGGGTGACGGTACCGGTGGCATGCATGTTCGCCACCAACAGGGAGGCGCTTTTGTCCAGGGTCACATCCACGGTGACATTGCCGCCTTCCCACTCTTCCTCCCCGGATGCATCAAAGAAAGGCTGCTCCAGAATGAACCGGAAAGCGTGTTCGCCGTCCTTCAAGCCGGAGAATGCGATGGTATGGTCCTGGAGCGGCTCCATTGGGGAAGAGTTCCCGACAAAGGGACCGCAAATGTAGAAGTTTGGGAGGATCGGGGATCCGGTGGATCAACGGCCGGCCAGGGCCGGATGCATCCATCCATGGAATGGAGGCACCCGCTCAACCATCTTTCCGTTCCTTTTCCCGCTTCTGTGGCTGCAATGGATTGACTGCCAAGGTCTTGTATCTCTCCCTGTTGCGGTGGATGTCCTCGGCCAGCCAAACGGCCGCCCTGAAGCTTCCCTCATCTGCCACGCCCTGCCCAGCGATATCCGATCCGGTGCCGTGATCGGGACTGGTGCGTACGATCGGCAGGCCGGCAGTGAAGTTGACCCCATGTCCGAAGCTGAGTGCCTTGAAGGGCGCCAGGCCCTGGTCGTGGTACATGNNAGCACACCATCGAAGTGCTTGTGGCTGCCGTTCCCGAAAAAGCCATCGGCCGCATAGGGGCCCATGGTCACGATGCCCTCATCGTTCAGCTTGCGTACAGCCGGGACGATGCGCTCCTTGTCCTCGCTGCCGAGGGTCCCGTTGTCGCCGGCGTGCGGGTTCAGTCCCAGCAATGCGATGCGGGGTTCCAGCACCCCGAAATCCCGCAGAAGGCTTTGGTGCAGCAGACGAGCCTTCGCAACGATCTTGTCGACAGTGATGGCGCTCGGAACGTCCTTCAATGGGATATGTCCGGTGACCGTACCCACGCGCAAGCCATCGGCCACCAGGAGCATGAGCACGTCGCTGTCCGAACCGGCCATGTGTTGCAGGAATTCGGTAT
>DEQO01000044.1 GCA_002360495.1 Flavobacteriales bacterium UBA3364 | reverse complement strand
GGTAGCTGCACGGTGCACCAGGAACATTCGTTCCACCCACCACACCGGCACAATCAGTTCCCGAAGTACAGTCGCAGTTGGCGTCCCAGGTTTCATTGATGGTCAATGGATCACCGTCGTCGCAGGAAGTCACGGGATAGTTGGACCAGGCCTTCGCTTCACCCGCGCAATTGGTGTAATCCCAACCGCAGGTCGCGTTCCCAACACCCGTGATACTGGTCGACGCGTAAGGGTAGCTGCACGGTGTTCCCGGCCCTGCTGTTCCACCCAACACACCAACGCAATCGTAACCCTGGCAGTCACAGCTGATCTGGTACTGGTCATTGATGGTGAACGCACTCAGATCATCGCAACCGGATCCGGGGATCGCGGGACCACCTGGAACACCCAGGCAATCCTCTGCCCCATCGGCCTGCGTGGCACAAATGGTGAACGCACCGGATGTCGTCGAATGAACTTTCAAATAGTAGGAAGTTCCGGGGATCACCAAGAACTCATGCACCAAACCGTTCGCGCAGTAGACACTATTGCCACCGCAGGCATCGAAGACCTCAAGTCCCAAACCACCTGCCCCCAAGGAGGCCAGATCGCTGTGCATTGCGGTGGCGGATCCTGAGTAGACCTGGTACCAAACGTCACCTGTGGCACCACTGCTGCAAGCGACCACGCCGTTCAAGCCAGCCTCGACGGTCGATCCTGTCACTGCATTGGCGGGGCAATCCCCTTCCAACTCCAAGGTCAAGGGTGCCGCATAACTGCACTCGTTGTTCGTGGCGGGAGCAGTTGTGCAGATGTTGAATCCTCCAGGTCCGGTGCTGAAGACCCGGAGATAAGTCCACGTGTTCGGTCCGGTGACCACATGATGCGAGCCCGTGCCACAGTACAGGCTGTTGCCGCCACAGGCATCGAATGCTTCGAGACCGAGGCCCGTGGCTCCCGTAGAGGTCAGGTTAATTACAGCGCCGTTGCCCCAGGCACCATAGAGCGAATACCAGACATCCACAGCACCAGAACCGCACGAACCGCCGTTGAAGGTGGCTCCCACCGTAGTACCGGTCACCACGTTCTCGACACAATCGTTGTTCGACCAATAGTTCAGTGTCACGGCCCCCGCGCAATCATCGTTATCCGGCGGGCGATTCACACAGATCTGGAAGCCACCCGGTGTGGTGCTGAACACACGCATGTACATTGTGGTATTCGGCGTCACCGGCACCAGGTGCTCGTTGCCGGATCCGCAGTAGACGCTTGCGCCTCCGCAGGCATCGAACACTTCGATACCCAGACCGGTCGCTCCATCGTTGGCCAGATGCACATAGTTGAACGCATGCGCATGGGAATAGAACGAATACCAGACATCGGGGCTGGAGGAACTACAGGAGCCTCCGCTCGCGGTGGCGCCCAGGGTAGAACCCGGATAATTGTTGTCCGGGCACTGCCCGTAAGAGTAGGTGCTAAGACCTGTCGCCGCTGCACATTCATCATTGGTCGGCGGCGTGGTCAAGCAGATGGTGAAATCACCCGGTGTGCTGGCAAAGACGCGCACCCTGTAGTACGGTCCGATCTGTGTGGGGAGCAAGTGGCTGTTCCCATTGGCACAGTAGACACCGGAACCACTGCAATCCAGTTGCGGATCGGGGTAGAGCTCCACGCCCATGCCCGCCGCCGAGCCAGGGACCAGGTTCAGGTAGGTGCCAGCAGCAGATCCATTGCTGAAGTAGTACCAGACGTCGTTCGTTCCTGTTCCACAACTTCCTCCGCTGGAGGATCCGCCCAAAGTCGTTCCCGCCGTGGCGTAGGTCGGGCAATCCACCACCGCGTACACGCCAAGATTTCCCGAGCCAGCGCATTCGTCATTCGCTGGCTGTGTCACGTTGCTCACACACACCGTGAACTCGCCCGGTGTGGTGCTGTACACCCGCATCCAGTAATACTGGTCAGGTGTCACGGCTACCCCATGGCTGAGGCCGCTGCCACAGTAAACACTCGTTCCGCCGCAGGCCGCTTCGAATACTTCGATGCCCATACCACTTGCGCCCATTTCATCCAATTGCACTTGAGCGGCCAAGCTGCTGCCGGAATAGAAATAGTACCACACATCGTTGTCCGTGCTCCCGCAACTGCCACCGCTCGCTGATGCACCAATGGTGGTTCCCGTGGTAGCGTTCGTAGGACAATCACCAGGCACATTGTTCCCGATGTTCTGTGCCCCGGTACAATCATCATTGCCCGGCTGCACGACGTTGCTCACACACACTGTGAACTCGCCCGGGATAGAACTGTATACGCGCATCCAGTAGTTGTGGGCGGGCGTAACGGCTACACCATGGCTGAGGCCGCTACCGCAATACACACTGGTACCACCGCAGGCATCCTCGAAAACTTCGATCCCCATACCACTTGCGCTGATAACGGACAGGTCCACTTGCGCCGCAAGACTGCTGCCGGAGTAGAAGTAGTACCAGACATCATTGTCCGTCGAACCGCACGCCCCACCGCTTGGCGATGCACCAATGGTGGTACCCGTGGTAGCGTTCGTAGGACAATCACCAGGCACATTGTTCCCGAGGCTCTGTGCCCCGGTACAATCATCATTGCCCGGTTGCACGACGTTGCTCACGCATACCGTGAACTCTCCGTCCGTGGTGCTGTACACGCGCATCCAGTAGTTGTGGGCGGGCGTAACGGCAACACCATGGCTGATCCCGCTGGCGCAGTAAACGCTGGTTCCACCGCAGGCATCCTCGAACACCTCGATGCCCAGACCGCTTGCGCTGATTGCAGACAGGTCCACTTGCGCCGCAAGGCTGCTACCGGAGTAGAAGTAATACCAGACATCGTTGTCCGTGGCACCGCAACCACCACCGCTTGGCGAGGCGCCAAGGGTAGTGCCTGTCGTGGCATTCGTTGGACAATCCCCGGTCGCGTAGTTCCCGAGGTTCTGTGCCCCGGTACAATCATCATTGCCCGGCTGCACCACGTTGCTCACACACACGGTGAACTCACCCGGTGTGGTGCTGTACACGCGCATCCAGTAGTTATGGCCGGGGGTGACAACTACTCCATGACCGAGGCCGCTACCGCAGTACACGCTGGTTCCGCCGCAGGCATCCTCGAACACCTCGATGCCCAGACCGCTTGCACTGATAGCAGACAGGTCCACTTGCGCCGCAAGGCTGCTACCGGAGTAGAAGTAATACCAGACATCGTTGTCCGTGGCACCGCACGCCCCACCGCTTGGCGATGCTCCAATGGTGGTACCGGTCGTGGCATTGGTCGGACAATCCGCTGGCACATTGTTCCCGAGGCTCTGTGCCCCGGTACAATCATCATTGCTCGGTTGGGTCACATTGCTCACGCACACCGTGAACTCACCTGACGTGGTGCTGTATACCCGCATCCAGTAATTCTGGCCAGGGGTCACGGACACACCATGGCTTAGGCCGCTGCTGCAATAGACGCTCGTTCCACCACAAGCTGCTTCGAACACCTCGATGCCCAGACCGTTTGCGCTGATAGCAGACAGGTCCACTTGCGCCGCAAGGCTGCTACCGGAGTAGAAGTAATACCAGACATCGTTGTCCGTAGCACCGCACGCCCCGCCGCTTGGCGATGCTCCAATGGTGGTTCCGGTCGTGGCATTGGTCGGACAATCCGCTGGCACATTGTTCCCGAGGCTCTGTGCCCCGGTACAATCATCATTGCCCGGCTGGGTCACGTTGCTCACGCACACCGTGAACTCGCCCGGTGTGGTGCTGTAGACCCGCATCCAGTAATTCTGACCAGGGGTCACGGACACACCATGGCTTAGGCCGGTGCTGCAATAGACGCTCGTTCCACCACAAGCTGCTTCGAACACCTCGATGCCCAGACCGTTTGCGCTGATAGCAGACAGGTCCACTTGCGCCGCAAGGCTGCTACCGGAGTAGAAGTAATACCAGACATCGTTGTCCGTAGCACCGCACGCCCCGCCGCTTGGCGATGCTCCAATGGTGGTTCCCGCGGTCGCGTTCGCAGGACAATCGCCCGAAGAATAGTTGCCGAGATTCTGCGCGCCTGCACACTCGTCATTACCGGGTTGCGTTACGTTGCTCACGCAAATTCCGAAACCACCGGGAACAGTGCTATAGACTCGGACCAAGTAGTACAGGTTCGTCAAAACGCTTACGGTATGGTCCGTACCTGCTCCGCAATAGATGCTTTGACCGATGGTACAGTCGTCGTTGTAGACCTCGATACCCAGCCCCGTCGCACCATCCTCGGAAAGTTGGATGTGGGCAGAAAGGGAACCTCCAGAATAGAAGTAGTACCATACATCATCGCTGCTTGCCCCACAAGCACCACCACTCGGTGTGGATCCGGCCGTAGTCCCCATTGTTGCATTCGCCGGACAATCCCCGCTGGCGTAATTGGTCAGCGATGGTAATCCGCCGTTGATGCACTCGTCGTTGGGCTGAGATGCACTCACGCATGCACTGAATTCACCGGCGGTGGCGCTGAACACGCGCATGTAGTAGGTCTGTCCCGATATGGTCGGCACAGTATGGTCCAAGCCGCTGCCACAATAAACACTGGTGCCTCCGCAAGCTCCATCGAAGATCTCGATGCCCAAGCCCGATGCCGTCACAGCCTCCAGATCAACGAACGACGCACTGCCTGTGCCGGAGGAGAAGTAGTACCACACATCCACGTCGGTCGTCCCACATGAGCCACCGCTAGGGGTGGAACCACTCGTAGTGCCGGGAGTGGAGATGCAGGAACCGAAGGCTTGGGCTCCGCCGAGGTAGGTAGGGTTCGCGCATTCGTCATTGGGCTGCACTGCGCTAATGCAAACAGTGAACTCACCGGCCGCAATGCTGAACACCCGCATGTAGTAGGTCTGTCCCGATATGGTCGGCACAGTATGGTCCAAGCCGCTGCCACAATAAACACTGGTGCCTCCGCAAGCTCCATCGAAGACCTCGATGCCCAAGCCCGATGCCGTCACAGCCTCCAGATCAACGAACGACGCACTGCCCGTGCCCGAGGAGAAGTAATACCACACATCCACATCGGTCGTTCCGCAGGAGCCACCGCTGGGGGTGGAACCACTCGTAGTGCCGGGAGTGGAGATGCAGGAACCGAAGGCTTGGGCACCGCCGAGATACGTGGGGTTCGAACACTCGTCATTCGGTTGCACTGCGCTAACGCAAACGCTGAACTCACCAGCCGTGCCGCTGAACACGCGTAAGTAGTAGGTCTGTCCAGCTATGGTCGGCACAGTATGGTCAAGACCGTTGCCACAGTAGACACTGGTGCCTCCACAAGCTCCATCAAAGACCTCGATGCCCAAGCCCGACGCCGTCACGGCTTCCAGGTCAACGAACGATGCGTTGCCCGTGCCGGAGGAGAAGTAGTACCACACATCCACATCGGTTATTCCACAGGAGCCACCGCTGGGGGTGGAGCCAGCCGTAGTACCTGGGGTCGAGCTGCAAGAACCGTAGGCTTGGGCACCGCCGAGATACGTGGGGTTCGAACACTCGTCATTCGGTTGCACTGCGCTAACGCAAACGCTGAACTCACCAGCGGTGCTGCTGAACACGCGTAAGTAGTAGGTCTGCCCAGCTACGGTCGGCACCGTATGTTCCAAGCCACTGCCACAATAGACACTGGTGCCTCCACAAGCCCCATCAAAGACCTCGATCCCCAGGCCCGATGCGGTCACGGCCTCCAGATCAATGAAGGAGGCACTACCTGTACCGGAGGAGAAATAGTACCACACATCCACATCGGTTGTTCCACAGGAGCCACCGCTAGGGGTGGAACCCATGGTGGTGCCTAGGGTCGAAGTGCATGAACCATAGCTCTGTGCTCCGCCTAGGTAGGTTCCGTTCGCGCACTCGTCGTTCCCAACCGGAACGCTGACGCAGAGCGTGAACCGGCCCGGCGTGCCCGTGAAAACACGCATGTAGTAGTACTGGTCCTGGGTGAGGGAAAGCTGGTGTTGGTTCCCTGAGGCACAATACACGCTGTTGCCGCCACACGCATCGAACACCTCGATGCCCATACCAGCTGCCGATATCGTCGAGAGGTTCACGAATTCAGTGGTGGAGGTCGAATAGAAGTAGTACCAGACATCCGTGGAGGAGGTGCTGCAGGAACCGCCGCTCGCCGTGGCGTAGGTCGTACTGTCCGAGACCGCGCTACCGGAGCAGGACTCAGCGCTAGTGGTCCCGAAATAGGTGGCTCCAACACACTCGTCGTTGGCAGGTGGCGGTGGAGCATTGGCCGTGACCGTAAAGTCATCTATGGACAGCGCTTTGGCATTGGAACTGCCCCCAACCCCCGTGTAGGTCCAGCGGAGGTAATAATCCGCCCCTGCAGGGATCAACAGCCCAGTAAGGCTCATTGACATGGGCTGGCTCAGCGGCGGATTGTTCACACCGGTGTTGTTCGCATCAGCAGCATAACTGAAGTCTCCGTTACCGTCCGCGATCGCGGGAACCACTGTGTTACCGTGGAAGAAGGTCCAACCCACGGCGCGCGTGCCGTTCCGGCTCTTCTCATAGTTCCAAGCCAGATCCAGTGACCCGATCTCTGCACCTGTCCCATTGTGCAGTTTCAGGACGATGGAACGTGGCGAAGTGAATGAGCCGCTTGTCAAGAATCCCAATGAGCGGTCCGTGGAGCTCGCAATGACCCCATTCGCCATGTTGTAGGCTCCGCCGGTGGAACCACTTGCAAATACACCGGACCCGCTCGTTCCCCCTGCAAGTGAAACGGTCGTCGCGCCCGTACTCCAATCCCCGCTCCCGCTGACCTTGAAGCCAGCCGGAAGGGTGGAGGTCGTGGTGGTGGTGGCCGTGGTCCCCATACCGTTGAAATTCTGGGTGACCGGGCTGCCGAGGGAAGTGATGTTCATCTGGGACCATCCCGTAATAGGCGCGATGATGGAACACAGGAGCGCCAAGAGAGGCCACGTGCGGGGTGTAGAACGAACGGTCATCGGAAGAGTGTGGTTGGTTGATGGTATCCGAGGGCGAAGGACCCGCGGGGATATTCGGAATACCAAAGCAATCCAGCTCAATCCGCCGAATCAATACCTATTTATAGGTACAACCCCATGTATTTTACACGGGTCTTTCCCAGCATAGATCTTGTGCCTGGATGGGCGACGATCGGCTGCACGGATGTTCCGCCGCGGTGACCTCTGGAGATCTCGCAACGCTCGGATAATGTCCAAGAAGAGGCGTGAACTGCATCGCCCTTGGCGAGCGGTTCTTACTACGCCCAGCCCCTCTCCGTCGCGTGCCGCACCAGTTCCGCCGTATTCCGGCAGGCAGTGCGCTGCAACAGGTTCCGTCGGTGTGTGTTCACGGTAAGGACACTTATGCCCAAGGTTGCGGATATGTCCTTACTGCCTTTTCCCTTCATCAGTTCGCGCAGGATGTCCATTTCCCGTGAGGTGGGGCGGTACCGCAAACGCGAAGGATCCTTCTCAAGTACCGTCATGTCCACCCTCCCTATTTCCAAACCGCGTATCTGCCATCCTATCTCGTTGCTGCACTTGATCGAACTGATATCCTTGCACAGGCTGAAGGTGCTGATCACTTTACCGCTGGCCTGATCCACCTCGAATACGGCCGTCTGCCGCAGGACCTTGATGTATTGGCCGTTCTTCTTGCGCATGCGGTAGTCAACGGTCAAGGTCAAGCTGAAGAGGTCCTTGGGATTCCGGATCTCCGACATGGCCCGGACCACGGTCTCGGTCAGGCGGGCAACAATGGGGGCATCCTCCGGATGGAAGAGCCGGAGGAGCATATCAATATCAACCTCATGGGGCGCATAGCCCAATACTTCATCGAACCCCTGATGATAGACGATGCGGCCTTCACTGTAATTGTAGACATAGAGGAAATGGTCCGGAAAACGCGGCATCATGCCGATCATCCTGTCCAACTGTTCCATAAGTCCATTGCTGTGGATGGCAGGATCGCCCCGCAACCCGCGAATGGTCTTCTGAAGGGATAGTACGGAGGGATCCAAAGCATCATCGTCGCTCATAGCTCGCTCACGAATTGGTTCAGAATAGCGTTGAATGCAGCAGGGCTTTGCACGTGCGGGCAGTGGCCAGCGCCTTCGATGGTATGGACCTTACCCCGCCAGAAGAGCTTCCCAGCCAGTTCCTCAAAATACGGGGCCGCGAGGAACGGGTCCGAGGCACCATGAACAACGCATACAGGAACTTGTGCCGTGCGTATCATGGCTTGTTCATCGGGGATGATACCCGATGCCATCTCAAGACCCAGATCGCCGCGCACACGCGGGTCCGCGCCAAGGATCATCCGTGCCATGTCCGGGATCAGTGGGCATCCTTCCCAAGAGTATGCCTTTGCAAGTTCCATGGCCTCTTCCTCGCTTAAGTGCGCTTGAAAGGCCTTACCCAAAGCGGGGTTCGGGAGAAAGGACAGGCCCAGGTCCGCAGCGCATGACAATGGCGGCGAGCCGAATACCAAAAGGCCCCGGATACCCGGAACCAGCGCCAAGGTGCGCATACAGATATGCCCGCCGAGCGAATGGCCGACCAGGATCGGATCCTGCATGGTGCGCACATGAGCAGCCACATCCTCGGCGAAAGCGTCCACGGAATAGGGCCGTCCGCTGGGATACGGTGCGCTGCTCCCGTGTCCCGGAAGATCGAGGGCGGTCAAACGCATCCCCCCAAGCATGGGATCTTGCATCTGCTCCCGCCAGACCCCCTGCGCCATTGAATTGCCGTGGATCAATACGACCTCAGGACCCTTCCCATTGCTTATGGTTGCATGCATGATCGATCAAAAGGTCTCGGTCCGACACAACGCCCCGCCTCCATCAACTCCGCAATGCCCAAACCGAATATATCGGATCTGCCCGGAATAGCGGCATGCAGTGCGATCAGCGGATCGGGCGTTCCTTGTGGATCACCCGTGGTGTCCACCACTATTGCACCAGCCCCGTTCCATGGATCAATCCCGACGAGGTCCGGCGATCGCCGGCACGGCCTCTTCCTCACGGAAGAAATCGAGGGTGCTCACATCCACCAGATGTACATCGGTGTAGTACTGGTGCAGGATGTCGGTGTAGCTCTTCCCTTCGCGTGCCATTCGCATGGCACCCTCCTGGCAGAGGCCCACACCGTGACCGAAACCACGGCCCTGGAGCGTTACCTGGTCGCCGGTGGTCTTCACTGAGAAATAGGTCGAGTTCAACTTGAGGTCCTCGCGCACGTTCTTGAGAGGGACCAATGGGAAGGTATTTCCCAAGTACAGGTCCCGACAGGTCGGGTCATAGTTCAACAGGGCGGCGAAGTGCTCCTGGTCTGTGCTATGCAGACCATAACGTCGTTCGAGATAGCCGACCCATTCCTTCCGTGTGTAGGTCCGTGTCCAATTCGCATGCGGGGCGTTGCGGCAATACGGATCGATGGTCGCGCGCAGGTACGGTTCCTGTTTGCTCCAGAGGTCTTCCGCGTTCAGCGTTTCGCCTCCACAATTGCTGTGGAAGAGGGCGTGGATCAACTTGATGTCCGGATCCACCATCACCATTCCCCGTGTGGCTTCGACGGCCTGACGGATGCTGTCCTGTTTGCATGCCCCCTGATAGACCTGGCAGTGTACCCCATCGCAGAGATCGAAGCCCTGGGGGGCATGCTTACGGTGGTTGCACAGGGCATAGGTCCTGCAGCTGACACTTTGCAACTTGTAGTACTCGGCGGCGTGCTCCTTGCCGGCCTCAGCCTGTACCACGCCTGCCGTATACGCTTCGATGGGAACGGCATTCGTGAATTGCAGCCCCCCACCCTCCAAGGAGATGTCCAACGATCCAGGATATGCCCGTTCCGGTAGTTTGCCCTCCACCGACCGCATGCGGAAGCCATTGGTCGCGGTACGCGGCACCACCTCGATACGCCGCTTGGCCGAGATCGAAAGCCCCAACGACTTCGCCGTGATCGAACGCCCGGACGCTTCGATGCGCAGGCCATCATTCACCTGGATCTCACCCTTGCGCTCGCCATCGGCGAAGACAGCGCAGGTCCCTTTAGCGCTCATCACCAACACAGCGTGGATGGTCTTGTCGCGCAGGATGCCGATCCTGAGGACCCGCTCCTGCGCAGATAGCGACAGGGTCAAAAGGAAAGACAGGATGGACGCGGTCAGGCGCATTTCGAGGCCGAAGGTATCCGCACCCCAAGAGCCTATCAGACCGGGGGGGGCAGACTTTTCCACACGGCCATGGCAACGGTGGCCGAAGCCCCCGGCCCACCGAGCTTTTCGCGAAGTGATCCCAAGTCCTTCACCATGGTCTCCCGGTACGGTCCCACGGCCATCAGCCGTTCCAGTTCCGTGGAAAGGCTCGCGACGCTCAGGTCCTGCTGGATCAATTCACGGACCACTTCCCGGTCCATGATGAGGTTCACCAGGCTGATGAACCGGATGTCCACCAACCTCCGGGCGATCCATACGTTGAGGGCGCTTCCGCTGTAGCAAACCGCCTCCGGCACCCCGAACAGGGCCGTCTCCAAGGTGGCCGTACCGCTGGTTACCAAGGCTGCGCGCGCGGTGCGCAGCACGTCGTACGTGCGCCCAGGAACAATGGTGATGGGAGCATCGCCGATGAAATTCTTGTAGATGGCCTCCGGCACTGACGGCGCAGCAGCGAGGATAAAATGGAAGTCCGGAAAGCGGCGGGCAACGGCGGACATCTTAGGCAGCATTCGGGCGATCTCCTGGTGGCGGCTGCCAGGCAATAGCGCCACGACCGGTCGATCATCGGCACCGGGCAAGGGGGTCAAAGGGGTCCTTCCCTCCTGCTCGATCGCATCCAGCAACGGGTGTCCGACGAATTCCACCTCCATGCCATACCTCGCGTACCACTCCTTCTCGAACGGCAGGATCACGTACATGCGGTCCACCACTTTCTTGATGGTGTGCACACGGCCCTTCTTCCAGGCCCACACCTGCGGACTGATATAGTAATGAACGGGGATGCCCTTCGCATGCGCCCATTCCGCGATGCGGAGGTTGAAGCCCGGATAGTCGATCAAGACCAGCGCGTCCGGTTTGAACGCTTCGATGTCCTTCTTGCAGGTGTCGATGTTGCGCAGGATGGTGCGCAGGTTCATGATCACCTGGGTGAAGCCCATGAAGGCGAGTTCGCGGTAGTGCTTCACCACTTCCGCCCCGGCTGCCTGCATGCGATCACCGCCCCAAGCCCGGATCTCCAGCGCAGTATCCTTTGCTTTCAATGCCCTAACGAGGTTGCCGCCATGCAGATCGCCGCTGGCCTCACCGGCAATGATGTAGATGCGCCTCGCCATCAGAAGGAGAGTGCGACGATCGCTACGCCATAAATGAAGGTGGCCGCAATGACACCACGCATGGCCTGCGGCATCTCTCTGCGATCGAACCAGAAGAACAATGGAAGGTTGGCGATCAACGACAAGGACAGAACCGGCGACTGGTACCTGCGTGTGCCGATGAAGAGGTCGTTGATGAAGTAATTGAGGTCCAGGTGCGGGCGAATACCGGTGACATAGATCATCGCATAGGCGAAGAAGCCGAGCACAGGTGCTATCAGGCCGAGGATGACACCCAGCGGCAGGCTATCGGAGCGCATGGTCCCAGGTATTCAACGGGGCGATGGCGTGGTGCGCGGTCATGTCGAACTGCACGGGAACGATGCTCACGTAGCGGTGGTTCACCGCCCATACATCGGTATCCTCCCCCTGCTCCTCGCTCTCGAACTCGCCACGCATCCAGTAGTATTCCTTGTTGCCGGGATCGAGCCGTGTCTCGAACTCGTCCTTGTAGTTGGCTTTGGCCTGGCGGCATACGCGCATGCCATTCAGGGGAGCGCCGTCGCTTCGCGGAACGTTCACATTGAGGCAGGTCCCGAAGGCCATCCCGTGCGTCAGCGTATTGCCGACCACACTACGGATCACCGGCCGCACTTGGGCAAAGTCAGCCTCGATCGCATGGTCCATCAGGCTGAAGCCGATGCTCGGAATGCCTTCCATGGCACCTTCCACCGCTGCGCTCATGGTCCCGCTATACAAGACGTTGATGCTGATGTTGGCCCCGTGGTTCACGCCGCTGACGAGCAGGTCCGGCTTGCTGCCGCCGAGCAGCTTGTAGATCGCCAGTTTCACACAATCCACCGGGGTCCCGCTGCAACTCCACGCTTCGACGCCCTCCATCAGGTCCACTTTGTTCATCCGCAGGAAACTGTGGATCGTGATCGCATGGCCCATGGCGCTCTGCGGCTTGTCGGGTGCCAGCACCATCACCCGGCCGAAGGCTTTCATTTCCTCGGCCAGCGCGCGTATGCCCGGCGCGAAGATGCCGTCGTCGTTGGTAACGAGAATGAGAGGCTTGTCCTTGTTCATCGGGTGACAAAGCTATCCTACTGGGAAGAGTTGCGGGTCCAGCAGTTACGGGTTGCGGGTTCTGCTCGGTGAGATCACCTTTGTCCTTACCAACACGTAACGCGCATCTCGCCAACACGTAACGCATTGACCATGAAGAAGGCCATCTTCCCACCCGACGCCGCCAAGCCGCTCGCACCTTACACGCCGGCCATCGAAACAGGTGGCACGGTCTACCTCAGCGGGCAGATCGCCTTGGACGAGCACGGCAACCTGCACACCAGCGACATCGCAACCGAAACGCGGAAGGTGATGGACAACATCGGCAACCTGCTGAGCGCTGCAGGGCTGGACCACGGCCACCTGGTGAAAGTGACCATATTTCTGAGCGACATGGCCCACTATGGCGCAGTGAACGAAGTGTACGGCACCTACTTCAAGGAGACGCCGCCGGCGCGGGAAGCGGTTGCCGTGAAGGGGTTGCCGAGAGGTGTGAATGTGGAGATCAGCGGGATCGCTTGCAGAGGTTGAAGCCGGGCACGTGGATCCAGGGTCATGCAGGAACGATCCTGGGGCACTGGTCAACCCTTCCTCCGCTCCCGCTTCAACGCATCCTGCAGAACAAAGAGCACCCGTTTCGCCTCTTCGTCATTGAGCCCCTTGCCGAAGATCACCTTGCGGCCCAAGTGCTCGAAACCGAGGCGTTCGCCACCGATGGTCCAGAACGAGTCGTTCAATTGGTACTTGATCGAGGTCCGGTCCACGGTCAGTAGACCCAGGCGCTGGATGTTCTCGATGAAGTAAGGGTGTGCCTTTCCGTAGCCGAAAATGCTGTCCTTGATGGTGAAGGAGCCATCCTTCAAACGCCACAATTCAAACCCTCTCAAGCGCCACAATACGGCTTTCCCCACCCGCACGGCGAAATACAACCAGAAGGCCAGGAAAATGAGCAGGTATTGGCGAATGGCATCGCCCGCCGGGAGCGTTCCTCGTTCGTACAACACAAAGGCGCCTATAGCGATCCAAGCCACGAACCACGCGACCAGCATGGCCTCCTTTGCTTTCGGGAGCCGGGCGCTGATGACAACGCTCGTCCGTCCCTCGGAGCGGTCCACGCTCACACGCTCACTGATCCGCTCCATCACGCGTTCTCCAGTGCGACCAAGCTGCTGTACAATTCCTCGTAACGCGGGAGTACGAGGTCCAGGTCGAAACGGCGCGCCTCGTTCAATGCCCCTTTGCGGAAACGCTGATAGGTGGCCTCATCCTGCAGGATCGTCTTCGCGTTCGCGGCCATCGCAGCGGTATTGCCCACCGGGCTGAGCAGCCCGCTGACGCCATGGATGTTCACCTCGGGTAATCCGCCGCCATCGGTGCTCACCACCGGTACGCCACAGGCCATGGCCTCCAACGCGGCCAGACCAAAGCTCTCGGCCTCACTGGTCAACGCGAAAAGGTCGCAACTGGCGACGACCTCCTCGGGCCGGGTCATTTTCCCGAGGAACTGGATGGCGTGACAACTGTCCGACTGCCGGCACAACGTTTCGATCCGTTGCCGCTCCGGGCCATCACCGATCATCAGCAGGCGGGCCGGAATTTCCTTCCGCAGGATGTTGAACATATGTACCACGTCCTCCACACGCTTCACCGGGCGGAAGTTCGAGACATGCACCACGAGCCGTTCTCCGTTGGGCGCATAGCGCACTCGTAAGAGCGGGTCCGGTGTCTGCCGATACTGGTCCACGCATACGAAGTTGGGGATCACCTGCACCTCGCGTTTCAGCGGGAAGTGGGCATAGGTATCACGTTTCAAACTTTCGGAAACAGCCGTGACGGCATCGCTGCGTTCCATGCTGAAGGTGATCACCGGCTCGAAGCTGGGATCGCGTCCTACGAGTGTGATGTCCGTGCCATGCAAGGTGGTGACGAACGGCAGGCGGCGTCCTTCCGCCAAGAGGATCTGCTGGGCCATCCACGCGGCGCTGGCGTGCGGGATCGCATAGTGTACATGCAGGAGATCGAGCCCGGCGAACTTGGCCACGTCCACCAACTTGCTGGTGAGCACCAACTCGTACGGTTGGTAGTCGAAGAGCGGATAGTCGCTAACGCGCACCTCGTGGTAGTGTACGTTCGGATGGTCGCGCAGCCGAACAGGGCGGCCGTAGGTGATGAAGTGGACGGTGTGGCCTTTCTGGGCGAGGGCCATCCCAAGCTCCGTGGCCACCACGCCACTTCCGCCGAAGGTCGGATAACAGACGATACCGATACGCATGGTTTCGAAGACCCGGACTTGGGGCGGACAAAGATCGCGATCACGGACGGATGCCCGTGCGTTCCGTCATGCTGTTCCGCTCCTTTGCTTGGGATGGAGCAGGCCCGCAGGGACTTCCACCTCCATATCGCGAAGCACTTCCACCTGACAGGCCAACCGCCAATGATCTTCCACCTGCGTTCTGCTGAAATACGGCTGCTCTTGGTCCGTGATGCGCCCACCACCTCTTGTCACCTTGCACTTGCACCATGCGCAACTACCGGTGCCACCGCAGGTAGTCGGTAGGGAGATACCTTCCCTGGCCAGCGCATGAAGGAGCGCGCCACCGGTGGGTACATCCAGCACGCGCTCTCCGTTGACCCGGATGCGGACGTATCCCGGGTGTCGTTGTTTTCCACGGATCGCACGAACGGTCAGCACAACGGTTGCAACGACCACCAACACCAGCACGGGATACCACCAAACCATCATACGCACAACTGAAGCATCGGTCGAATGTAGCTACCTTTCGATGCTGCTTCCGCGGCCCAAAACAACGACCAGCCCTTTGTCCAGCGCCGCTTTTCGCACACACGCGTCCGTTCTTGTCCGGATCCTCGTCGTCTGTCTTTCGCCACTCCTGATCGCTGCGGGCTGCGGAAGTTCATCCCCCGCGGTCGCCACCGCCCCGCCGGAATACTGGCAGGACGTTGTCATCCGCTACGAGGACCACACCTATAGTCCAACCGTGCGTACGGTACAACTTTTCAAGAGGGGCTTCGAACTGGCGCCCCCGATCACCGATCTGGAGAACCAGGAGCCTCTGGTCCTGCGTTTCGACGACCTGCAACCGAACATCGAGAGCCTCTCCTACACGGTGGTGCATTGCACGGCCGATTGGGCGGCCAGCGACCTGATGCAGGGCCAGTACCTCAGCGGTGCCATGAACGATTACATCCCCACGGGCCGCCAGAGCTACAACACGCTGCAGCCCTTCATCCACTACGAACTGGAGTTCCCCAACGGAATGATGCGGTTCACACGTTCGGGCAATTACCTGTTGAAAGTGTACCGTGGCAGTGACGAGGAAGATCTCGTCCTCACCCGGCGCTTCATGGTCACGGAGCAGGCCTTGCAGATCGATGCACAGGTGAAGGCCACCCGCAACATCGACCTTCGCGACGTCGCGCAGCAAGTGGATCTCAGCATCCGCTATCCCGGGCTGTACGTACAGGATCCGTTCGGGGATATCCACGTCACCGTTCTGCAGAACATGCGGTGGGATGACGCCCGGACGAACTTCAAACCCCGTTTCGTCCGCGACAATGAACTGGTGTACGACTTCCCGGAACAGGGTCTGTTCATGGGCGGTAACGAATACCGCAATTTCGATCTGAAGAACCTGCGTCTGGCCACACGTAACATCGGCCGGATCGAGCCCGGAGCGGGTGCAGGGGTCTACGAGGCCTATCTGCTGCCGGACATCAAGCGCAACATCCGTGTGTATGATAACCAGCGCGACAACAACGGCAGGTTCCTCGTGCGGAACGACCTGGTTGACGGCGATCCCCTGGGTGCCGATTACGTGAACGTACATTTCATCCTGCCGATGAGCGCGGAATTGGCTGAACCCGTGTTCGTGTACGGTGGCTTCAGCGACTTCACCTGCCAGAACGCCTACCGCATGAGCTGGTCCCCCGAAGAGAAGGCTTACGGGCTCAAGGCCTTGCTGAAACAAGGCTTCTTCGATTTCACCTTCGCCACGAGATCGCAAGGCGCATCCGCTGCGGACCTTACGGCGATCGAAGGCTCGCACTACCAGACCGAGAACGACTACCTCGTGCTGGTGTACCTCACCGATCACCAACAGCGGTACGATCGGTTGGTGGGGATGCGGTTCGTGAATTCGGTGCGTGGCTGATCCATGGGCAAGTCCCTGAGTGGCAATAGCCTCCATGGATGCAAGTCCATTTAACGACGATCCGCTGTTGATCCTTCGCGCGATCGGACGATCCGTGGGTGTCCGGATCACAAGACCTTCGGCGCCTCACGTCAACGTCCTCCATGTCCGACCGCGCCTATACCCTACTGCTCGAGCGCCTTCGCTCCATCGCCACCCGAAAGCAACGGTTCAGCTACGACGTACGCGCCAATTGCTACGTGACCTCTGACCTGATCGCTGCGTACAGCGTGCCTGCGGGAAAGGACGGTCTGCCGGACCTTGAGACCGTGCTGCAACATGCGTTGGACCACGATTCCGTCGTGAGCGGGTATCGCGATCCGGTGGATGGCAGGATGCGTTACAGCAGTTGTCGCCTTTTCACCGATGTGCACAATGCGATGGTCTTCGCCAAGGCACATGGACAGTCCACGGTCTACAACTGGAACCGTTGGGCGGAAGTACCGGTGGAGGCCACAGCCAAGCCTGCACCGCAACAAGCGATGGATCCTTCGCAGAACTGAGCAGGCATCGTCAGCCGGTCCATTCCGTTCCTATCTTCCAGGACATGGACTTGACGAAACTTCCGTCGATGGCAAAATTCAAGGTGGGCGATACGGTCATATACCTGGACCGCCCGGCGCGTATCGTGGCCCGTTTCTGGAGCCACAGCCGGCAGAACATCGTGTACAACGTCCAGGAGATCACCGATGGGCATGGCAGCATCAGTTACAGAGTGGGTGAAGGATTGCTGAAGGCGGTGCCGAAAAAGGAGATGGGGTGGGAGGATTGAAGTGCCTTGTGCAGCCTGAAGCCAAGGAGCCGCATCCACTTCGGGATCGATCCAAGACCACCGAACTTTGTCCGAGCGCTGGCGAACCTTGCACATGCTGAGCGCGTCGTCCTGTTGTGAAGTCCAGTATCCCCTCTCCCATCACTCGAGCCCCAGCGTTGGTCGCGTTGCTATGGGCAGGGGTCGGGAATGCCCAGATACCCGCAAAATGCCTGGAACTGGAAAGCGTTCTGGTCGATGCCTGCCAGAGCGCTTGCGCTGGTGCGCAGGAAGGCGAGAACGAGATGTTCCGCTTCATCACCGGACCCGATCCCATTGCACTTTCCGATATCGAAGTCCAATGGGCCACGCCGAACGCCTTCTTAGGTTGGGTGCAGAACGCGACAACGGCTTCGCTAACGGGCCAGTTGAACGCAACGATCACGAATTGCGGCTGGCTGATCGAACCGCCGGGCGGGATCATACCAGCTGGTAAACGCGTCCTTGGGATCACCAGTACGGACATGTGCGTGGCGGGCAACTCCTTTGCGGACCTTTCTGATACGCTGTACGTGATCTTCCAGGAAGCGGGCAACACCTTCGGGCATTTCAAGAACACGAACAACGGCAGCGGGGTCAGCAACACGCCAAGCGGGACCCAGAGCTTCCGCACTTTCATCCTGTACGTGGTCTCGATCCAGTGCAGCGATTCCGTGACCTACAACCTGCCGCAATTGGTGAACCAACTGGGTACCTATGGTGGCAGTTCACCACAGAACGACGGGTCCGGTCTGGCGATCAGTTGGCCCGGCACACCTGTGCTGGACTACTTCAACGATGGCTGCCAGGCACCCGTGACACAATTCTCAGCGACCATCACGTCGGACGTGGAACCGATGCCCTGCGGCGCGAGCGCACTGCTGAACGCGGTCACTGTCGGCAACGTGACCTCCTCCTATTGGTCAGGTGGATCGGGCACCTTCAGCAACACCAGCGGTACCACGACCACCTACACGCTCGGGCCGACGGAGACCACCAGCACCTTGCTCTACTTCTGCGCTGTAAGCGCCTGCGGCGATACGGTATGCGACCAGATACAGCTCTGGGTACAAGGGACACCGAACGTTGTGATCACACCGGATGGCCCCACGAGCTTATGTTCAGGATCCACCGTCGACCTTGTTGCGAGCGGGGCTTCGGCATACACTTGGAATACCGGTGCCCAAACAGCCGTGATCACGGTCGATACCACCGGCGAATACATCGTGACCGCCAGCAGTTCGTGCGGTGAAGTTTCGGATACGATCGCCGTCTCCATCACCGACACGCCGATCGCCAGCGTCGAAGGCCCGGCAACGGCCTGCCCGGCACAGGTCGTGCACCTGATAGCATCCGGCGGGTCGAGCTATGCTTGGAGCACCGGTGGAACAACAGCCGAATTGGACGTGACCGGGCCGGGCACTTGGACGGTCACTGTTTCCGACGTATGCGGTAGCGACGATGCCACGATCACCGTGCTACCGGGCGAGCAAGTACAACCCACCTTCACAGCGGCGGATACCGAGGGTTGTGCACCCCAATGTGCCACATTCCAAGCACAGGACCTGGGCGACGTGGACTACGCCTGGAACTTCAGCGATGGCGGCTTGGCAACAGGAGCATCCGCGTCGCATTGCTTTTCCGTCGGTGATCACGACGTCACGCTGACCGTTTCGCCGCTCGGGAACGATACGCGATGCCCGGCCACGGTGGTGCAGGCTGGGCTCATCCATGCCTGGCCATTGCCGGAAGCGCGTTTCAGCATCGAGCCGCGTGCTGTCACGATCGAAGATCCCATGGTGCTGTTCAACAACGGAAGCTCCGGAGCAAGCATATGGCTTTGGCACTTCGATGCCTTCGACGATAGCACGTCCACGGAACGATCACCGGTGATGCGGTACGATGCGGTGGACTGTTACAACATCACGTTGGAAGCCACGTCGGACCTGGGTTGCACGGACAGTGCCACGACCGTACTTTGCGTAGAGGAGCCCTTTGCGGTGTATATACCGAACGCGTTCACACCCAACAACGATGGCATCAACGACAGTTTCCGGGCGACCCCGACGACGCGTGATCCAAAGGTTTTCCAACTCGACCTGTACGACCGTTGGGGCACGGTGATCTTCTCCGGGTCCTCTCCCCAAAGCGCATGGTCGGGCGATGGCTTTCCCGATGGGATCTACGTGTGGAAACTGAGGATGCAGGACACCGATGGCAAGTTGCACGAACGTGTCGGGCACGTGGCACTGATCCGCTGATGGGGCGAAGTTGCACTCAGGAGCGACAGCACCGTGTGCCATTCCCCGCCAAAACGCGACCTTTGCGGCCGCTTTCCGCTGGAAGGTGCTTTTCATGAAGAAGATACTCGATAGCCGGAAACTGCTGGGGGCCGCCGCAAAGCACGACCTGAAGGAACTGGGACTGCTTTACAAGGGCCTGATGAAGACCCATCATCCCGACCGCTTCCAGGAAGAAGCCGCGCGGGCGGAGGCCGAAGCGATGAGCAAGCACATCATCGATGCGTACCACTTCCTGGTGAGCATACACCCGGAGACGCACGCAAGCAACAAAGAGGAGTTCGAGAAGACGATCTCGGCCAGTGCCATCACGGATTTCCACTACAAGGCGATGACCTTGCACCTCACCTTCGCGGACGGCAGCGTTTACGAGTACTTCAACGTACCGGCCAACGTCTACAACAAGTTCGTGAAGAACGACGGCAACCTACGGTTCGCACGCCGGCACATCCTCCATGTTTTCACCTATCGCCGTATCAAGAAGGCGAACGAGGCTTGAAATAGGAGCAACGCCCTTCCCTGACCGTTCGGTCCCGCTTCCAGGCGACCGCATGCGTTCCGCAGTCCTTAGCTCCAGGTCCGCATTGAAGTCACCTGCGCCCCTCCGTTCAGGCGCGTACAGTGGTAGACCGGTCGCATCGCGATCGACCGTTATCGTTCCATCGTTGCGAACCACGGTCCGAACCCGCTGCCGCCCATGATCCGACCAAAAAAGGACCCGATCCACCCCCGGGATCCTTTGGCCCCGACCGGGAAGTACATCAAGGTGATCCTTTGCCCGCGGACCACCATACTGTTCATGAGCATGCAGGACGTCACGAATGGGTATGGAGAACTATCCGGAAGCCGACATTCTCGGCAGACACCGCGATCGAACCGGTCTATTCCTTCACCACACGCACCTCGCGTGCAAGTCGGCTGAAGTAGATCACATAGATGCCTGCTTCCAGCCCGCTGAGGTCCAATTGACCACGCGGCGCGAGGGTTCCACCAGCGATAAGCAAGCCGCGCGCGTCCATGACGATATACGGTTCGAACGTGGTCAATGGCGGATCGAACCGCACCAGACCACTTGTCGGGTTCGGGATGACATGTGTGGAGACCGCCCGTAGTTCCGGAACGGCATTCTCGCAACTTACCGAGGCCAAGGTCACCGTGTTGGAACCGGAGTTCGGGATGCAAACGCGGTTGTTGTTAGCATCGAAGTCGATGTCAGCAGGATGGTTGAGCCCGGAGATCCCGGTATTCACGCCGGCCGATGTGAAGGTGGGCTCGAAACGCGTAATCCGGTTCGGCGACCACGAGGCGATGAGGAAGTTGCCGAGGCAGTCAATGGTGATGCCGTCGATATTCCCTACCCCTGAATTGGCCACCAGCGTGGACCCCGCTCCGGACACGATATCATAGGCCTTGATCGGCGCATTGTTGCCCCAGAACACCACCACCAAACGTTGGTTCGCAGCGTCCCACTCGATCCCGTTCGGTGTACCCTGGGTATCATCGACGAACGTGGATGCTTGTTCGGTGGCGATCTCCACCTTGTAGATCCGTTCGGAAGAGAAATCGGTCACGTACAGCGATGTCCCATCCGAAGTGATCCCGTTCAGGAACGTGGCATCCAGGTTCACGTTGAACGCAGGCGCTGCGGTGACCGCGTCATAGCCACGAACACCGCTTCCCATGCAGGCGTAGATCACACCGTTCACAAGTTCCAGCCCATAGGGTGGTTCCTCCATGTCGGTGACAAAGTCCGCAACGGAACCATCCTGTGACCGGACCTTGATGGAAGCATCACCGGTATTGCTCACGAAATAGCGGTCACCCACGGGATCGTACTCCACACTTTCGGGCCCATCGTATTGTGCACACATGAGTTGAACGCAGCCCATTGCACAGGCAATACCTAGGGAACGAGCGAATGACCTGGTCGGGTTCATGGCGGGCAAGGTATCGGGTGCCGGGTATATGGGTCAACCGAAGGGCCCAGGTCTTTCCACAACGGGCGGTGTGCAACATGCCCCCCTGTACGGCATAACTTCAGCCACTTCCGTGCAACTTGCCTCGGTCCAAAGCAAATGCCCGCGTGTCCGCGCAACGATCGATCTTGACCTCAACGCAACGGAGCGGACCCACAAGGGTCGCTCCGGATAACAGATCTTTGTACCATGAGCACCACGGTAACGCACGACATCAGGGTCACTGTGAGGAGCCGTTTCGAGGCTGTCCATAGCGACCCCAAGGCCGGCCGGTTCCTCTTCAGCTACCGGATCACGATCGCGAACAGCGGTCGGGACACCGTGCAATTGCAGCGCAGACGTTGGATCATCCGCGACAGTCTGGCCGCGGTGCGCGAGGTGGAAGGCCCCGGCGTGGTAGGTGAAACGCCCGTCCTGCGCCCTGGTGAGGAATTCACCTACAGCAGTGCCTGTGATCTCCGCAGCGGATTCGGCCGGATGGAAGGCACCTACCTCATGCAGCGCATCAGTGACGGCGAGGAGTTCGATGTGACGATCCCGGAATTGCAATTGCGCTATCCGTACGCAGCCAACTGAACCGATCCATCTGCTGTTAAAAGCCGTGAACGAGCCGGAGCACACCATCGGTCGACCTAGTTTCGCAGCCCATCGATGAACTTCACTTTGCACGTCGGCATGGACCCAACGAACGCTGGAACGCGTGGTTGGAAGGCGCGCATTTTCGCCTCCTTGCTGGGCATTTGGTTGTTCATGGTCCCGCAAGTGATGTTCTCCACGGCACTTCTCGCTTTCTGTGATGAGGTCGGCGCGACGACACCGCCTCTGATCGAAGAAGAAGAGGTGCATCACACCGGTGTCCCACCGGGCCCGTTGATGCCCGCCAGCCATTCCGGGTGCGATCCGGACGAGGTGGCCCTGCCGCATTGGGAGGAGTTGCTCCTCCACACCTTGCACGGCGAGGTGCCCCACCAGCCACCCAGGGCCTGATCCGAACAAGCCCCGGTCGGCGATCGCCACCGGCCAACATAGGCGTTCCGCATATGCGGTGGCCTCACGGATCCATTTCATCACACCAACAGGCAAGTAGATCATCATGTCCTCCTCTTCATCATTGTTCTCCAACTGGCGTCAGGACCTTCCAGCCTCCTTGGTGGTCTTTCTCGTAGCCGTACCGCTGTGTTTGGGCATCGCCCTTGCAAGCGGTGCGCCGCTCATCAGCGGCCTTATCTCCGGTATTGTCGGCGGCATCGTTGTAGGGGCCATCAGCGGCTCTCAGCTCGGTGTAAGTGGCCCTGCCGCTGGCCTGGCCGCCATCGTGCTCGTGGCGATCCAGCAGCTCGGCTCCTTCCCATTGTTCCTCACCGCAGTGGTGCTGGCCGGTCTCATTCAGGTGATCCTCGGTTTCGTGCGCGCCGGGGTGATCGCCTACTTCTTCCCGAATAGCGTGATCAAGGGTATGCTCGCCGGTATTGGCGTGATCATCATCCTGAAACAGCTACCGCATGCCGTAGGCGACGATAAGGACTGGATGGGTGATGAGACGTTCGATCAAATGGACAAGTTGAACACCTTCGAGGAGCTCTGGTTCGCGCTGCAGAATCCTACGCTGGGTGCCGTAGTGATCACACTCGCCTGTCTGGCACTGATGATACTTTGGGAGCGCCCCTTCGTGAAACGCATCAAGGCCCTCGCGTTCGTTCCAGGGCCTCTGGTCGCCGTGGTGCTAGGCACCGTCCTAGCCAAGCTGTTCCAGGGGCATCCGAGCCTGGCCATCAGTAGCGATCACCTGGTGCGCTTGCCTGACCTCTCCGCCGGGCTTTCCTCCGTGCTCACCTTCCCTGATCCGGCCGGCTTGACCAACAGTGCAGTTTGGACCATAGCGCTGACACTGGCGATCGTGGCCAGCATCGAGACGCTGCTCTGCGTGGAGGCCGCCGACAAGCTCGACCCCGAGAAGCGCATCACCCCAGCCAATCTCGAACTGAAGGCGCAAGGGATCGGCAACTTGCTGAGCGGGCTCGTTGGCGGCCTGCCCATCACACAGGTGATCGTGCGCAGCTCAGCCAACATCCAGAGCGGCGCGCGCACGAAGCTCAGTGCGATCGTGCATGGCGCGATGATCCTGCTTAGCGTGCTGATGATACCTGGCGTCATGAACATGATCCCGCTGGCCAGCCTTGCCGCCATCCTGCTCATCACCGGATACAAGCTCGCCAAGCCCTCGCTTTTCAAGACCATGTACGCGCAAGGCTGGTACATCTTCATCCCCTTCATCGTCACCGTGCTGGGCGTTGTCCTCATCGATCTGCTGAAGGGTGTGATGCTGGGCATGTGCGTGGGCATCTTCTTTGTGCTGCGGAACAGCTACCTCAGCCCCTTCCATGTGGAAGAAGAGAGCGACGATGAAGGTCCGTTGCGCCGCGTGGTGCTTAGCGAGGAGGTCACCTTCTTCAACAAGGCCAGCATTCAACGCGCGCTGACCAACCTGCCCGAAGGCACGCACCTGATGCTCGACGCCAGCCGCACCATGAACCTTGACCCCGATGTGCAGGAGATCATCCAGGAAGCCCAGCAGCGTGAACGTGAGCGCGGCGTGAAGATCGAGCTGGTGTGCCTGAAGAAGCCGAAGAAACGCAGCACGAAAGAGCTGATCGCCTCAGTGACCCGCAGGAAGTGACATCGATCCGCAACCGAGAACAACATTGAAACCATGAGAACCCATACCAAAGAGACCCAGCAGCACCTCACTCCAGCCAAGGCGCTGGAGATCCTCAAGGATGGCAACAAGCGCTTCATCCAGAACCTGAAAGCGAACCGCGACCTGCTGAAGCAGGTGAACGAGACCAGCGACGGGCAGCACCCCTTCGCGGTGATCCTGAGCTGCATCGACAGCCGCACCAGCGCCGAGCTGATCTTCGATCAAGGCCTCGGCGATATCTTCAGCGTGCGCATCGCCGGCAACTGCGTGAACGAGGACATCCTCGGCAGCATGGAGTTCGCCTGCAAAGTGGCCGGCGCCAAACTGATCATGGTGCTGGGCCATTCCAAATGTGGGGCGGTGAAAGGCGCGTGCGATGACGTTCGCATGGGCAACCTCACCACCCTGCTCAATAAGATCCGCCCCGCGGTGGATGACACCACGACCCAAGGCGAACGCAACAGCAAGAACAGCCCGTTCGTGGAAGCTGTCGCGCACCGCAATGTGGAGTTGGCCATGGACCAGATCTCCGAGCGGAGCCCGATCCTCAAGGAGATGCTGTCCGCCGGCTCCATCGGGATCGTGGGTGGTATGTACGACGTGAGCACGGGCGAAGTGGCCTTCACCGATCGTTGAACCGGTGCAGTGGGGTATCCGTCATGGAGAAAGGCTCCTTGGCGGATACCTTCGTCACCTCACCGCACGCACATGCCAGAGAACAAGGAAGACCTGCACAAGACCCTCTTAGCGCGTAACCAGGAATGGAGCGCCCGCATGCACCGGGAGAATCCGGAGCTGTTCACGGAGCTGAGCAAGCACCAGCATCCCTTCTTCCTCTGGATCGGCTGCGCCGACAGCCGCGTGCCGCCCAACCAGATCACCGGCACCATGCCCGGCGACATGTTCATCCACCGGAACATCGCCAACATGGTGATCCACACCGACCTGAACATGCTCAGCGTGGTGGACTATGGGGTGAACGTGCTCGGTATCGATCACCTGATCGTGTGCGGCCATTACGGCTGTGGCGGGGTGAAGGCGGCCATGGGCCCGGAGTTCGGTGGCGCCGCCTCGTACTGGATCCGCGAGATCCGCGACATCGCACGGATGCACAAAGAGGAGCTCGATGCCATCGTCGATGAGGAAAAGCGCTTCGACCGGTTGGTTGAGATCAACGTGGCCGAGCAGGCTTACGACCTCAGTCGCACCGCCATCGTTCGCGATGCCTGGGCCAAGGGCCGCAATTTGCACGTACACGGTTGGGTTTACGGCCTGAAGGACGGGCTGATCAAGGATCTGGGTGTTACGCACACCAGATACACCGAAGCCTGATACCCCGTGACCGTGGCGTCCAGCACTATCGCTCTTTGGAGGGCGGAGTATCTTCGCAGGCTCAGATCCAGGATCACCCACAGCATCTGCGCACGGGTCCAACGACCCATAGAACCTCTGTTGAAATGAACTTCACCGTTCCCACTCCCAAGAATGAACCTGTCCTGTCCTACGGAACGGGCACCCCTGAGCGCAAGGAACTTCAGGCCGAGCTGGACCGCCGCCTCCGCATGCGGATCGATGCACCGATGTGGATCGCAGGGCATGCGATCGAGACGAAGGACCTGCGGAAAATGAGCCCCCCGCACAAGCATGCTCACAACCTGGGCTCTTCGCATCACGGGGAGGCCAAGCACGTACGAGCGGCCATCGACGCAGCACTGAAGGCAAAGGCGAATTGGGAGAACATGCCCTTTGAGCATCGAGCGGCCATCTTCCTGAAAGCCGCCGATCTGCTGGCCGGGCCTTACCGCGCCCAGATCAACGCAGCCACCATGCTGGCACAGGGCAAGAATGCTTACCAGGCCGAGATCGACAGCGCCTGCGAGCTGATCGATTTCCTTCGGTTCAACGTCCACTACGCGCAACAGATCTACCGCGACCAGCCCACGAACTCGCCTGGTGTGTGGAACCGTTTGGAGTACCGTGCACTGGAAGGATTCGTCTTCGCCCTCACCCCGTTCAACTTCACGGCCATCGCGGGGAATCTGCCGAGTAGCTGCGCATTGATGGGCAACACCGTCGTATGGAAGTGTGCCGATAGCCAATGCTACAGTGCCCAGGTGCTCATGGAGGTTTTCATGGCCGCCGGGTTGCCGGCGGGTGTCATCAACCTGATCCACGTGAGCGGTTCCGTGGCGGGTGATGTCATCTTCAAGCACAAGGATTTCGCTGGCATCCACTTCACTGGCAGCACGGGGGTGTTCCGCCAGATCTGGAAGACCATCGGCGAGAACCTGCCGGTCTACCGCAGCTACCCGCGCATCGTAGGTGAAACGGGGGGTAAGGACTTTGTGGTGGCCCATCCTTCAGCCGACCCGAAGGTCGTTGCAACGGCGTTGAGCCGTGGTGCTTTCGAATTCCAGGGGCAGAAGTGCAGTGCCGCAAGCCGCGCCTACATCCCCGAGACGATCTGGCCACAGGTGAAGAAAGAGCTGCTCGCCGACCTCGCCGAAATGAAGATGGGCGACCCACGTGAATTCTCGAACTTCATCGGTGCCGTGATCGACGAGAAGAGCTTCGACAAGATCGCAGGCTACATCGATGCGCTGAAAAAGGACAAGAAGAACATCCAGATCATCGCGGGTGGCAAGTACGACAAGAAGACGGGCTATTTCATCGAACCGACGGTGGCCGTTACGAAGGATCCGAAGAGCGTAACGATGTGCGAAGAGATCTTCGGCCCTGTGCTCACCATTTACGTGTACAACAGCGCGCGCTGGACCGAAACGCTGAAACTGGTCGATGCCACGGGTGAATATGCCTTGACCGGTGCGGTGATCAGCAACGACCGCGCAAGCATCGTTGAGGCGACCAACATCCTGCGCAACGCAGCGGGCAACTTCTACATCAACGACAAGCCGACCGGTGCGGTCGTCGGCCAACAACCGTTCGGTGGCGCGCGCGGTAGTGGTACCAACGACAAGGCCGGCAGCTACCTCAACCTGATCCGCTGGGTAAGCCCGCGTACGATCAAGGAGACCTTCGTTCCGCCGACGGAACATGGGTATCCGTTCCTGGGTTGAGCGCAAACAGGCCGTAAGCGGTTTGCCGTGGGCGGTTGAGGCTGGACCCAGCCCTGCCTGCTGCAAACCGCCTGGTGAAAACCCAGCCCGGCAACCTTCTCGCGCTCACCCGCGTAGGAACGCACGCCGGAACCTCCAGCCCCGGCGGTGTTCCCATGGAATTCCGTCCAAAGCGTACCAAGCACAAGGTCCTTTACGCCGTGTACGGCACGTTGCTGGTGCTCTGCGCGGTCGTGATCGCCATCGTCCACAATGGCGAGGAAAAAGCCGAACGGACCCGGAGCCTTACCCAGTTGGGCAGCATCACCTCCACGCTGGCCGAGCAGCTCAACGCGGCCCATGTACGTGACCTGCGTGCCCGCTACGACTCGCGCGGCATGATCATCAAGAACACGCAGGACGCGTGGTACTACGTGATGCACGAGCGCCTGCGCAAGGCTGCGGAGCGGAACGGACTATCGTCCCCACTGGAAGTGATCGCATACGACGATGCGGATGAGGAAATGCAGGTGATCGTCACCTCGGCCGAAATACCGTCGTTCCGAGCACCATGGCAAGGCGACCCAAAGGCGTTGCTCGAAGCGAAGAATGGATCGGGTTCCACGACCATCGGCTCAGCGGAGCATGCCGAACTCGTCGCCTTTGAAGCGATGCGCACCGAGGACGGTGAATTGGTCGGACTCGTGGTGGCACGCAGCCCGGCGCATGTCGCAAAGGCCAATGCCATGGCGGCGTTGTTCCGCAACATCGGCATCGCGGTGCTGATCTTCGGTATTGCAGGGATCCTGCTGTTCCGGTATGTAGGCCGCTGGTTGAAGCACGAAGAGGACCGTCACCGACACCTGCAGGACAAGCACGCGGGCATTACGGACAGCATCGCCTACGCGGGCAAGATCCAACGGGCCTTGGTGCCTTCATCGTTGGTCTACGACACCTTGTTCGCGGATTCCTTCGTGATCGATCGGCCGAAGGACGTGGTGAGCGGCGATTTCCACTGGGTGCACCGCATCGATGAGCACACCTGCTACGTCGCTGCTGCCGATTGCACGGGGCATGGTCTTCCAGGAGCGATGATGGCTGCGATCGGTTGCTCCTTGTTGAACGAGATCGTGCCACAATTCCCGGAAAAGGACCCAGCGGAGATCCTGGCCATACTGCATACGCGCATGGTATCAGCGCTGAACCAGCAAGGCAAGCAACGCGGTGCCGGCGATGGCATGGACGTGGCCCTGTGCCGCGTTGACCGGAGGTCGAAGGAGATCCTCTTCGCCGGTGCTTTCCGGCCCGTGTATTGGTTGCACCAGGGACAGCTCAGCGTCATCAACGGAGATCGCCGACCCGTGGGCGGGGGCCACAACGATGGCGATCGGAAGTTCACGAGCCATCGTCTGGCCTATACCGCCGGCGACCGCATCTACCTCTTCAGCGACGGATATGTGGACCAGTTCGGCGGGCCGGAGCGCAAGCGCTTCATGACGTCCAAATTGCAGGACCTCATCGCCCGGAACCAGCACCTACCGCTGAAAGAGCAGGCCCTTGTCTTCGACCGCACCTTCCTGGAATGGAAGGGGAACGAGGAACAGCTGGACGACGTGTGCATGCTCGGTCTGGCGGTTTGATCCGCGCCTTGATTTGTCCATCATCCCCCTATCTTTGGACGGATGGCCGGTTAGCGGCCTCCTATTGGTCGCATGGCAACGAAAGCAGAGCTGATCACCCGGCTCGAGGAAACAATGGCATTGGAGGATGTGGAAGCCGCATCCGAAGCCATAGAAGGAGTGAAGGAAGCGTACGAGGCCTTGGTGGCGGCAACGCACCAACACCCCGTTCAGGAAGCGGTCCTGGCCGATGGCACGATGACGGAAGGTGCTGCGCCAATGCCCGAGGTCGCACCTGTCCCGATCGAATCCGCACCCTTGCAGGATGAGGAGGACAAGCGCTTCAAGCAACTGCTCGATGCCTTCAACCAACGGGTGAACGACATCCGCCGGAAGAAAGCCAAGGATGAAGCCGACAACCTGGCGGCCAAGAAGGCGATCATGGAGGAGCTCAAAGGGCTCATCGCGGGTGAAGAGAACATCGGGAACGCCTTCCAGCGCTTCGCCGAACTCCAGGAGAAGTGGAAGTCCATCGGGCCTGTTCCACAACAGTCCTACCGCGACCTGCAGAACGACTACTCGCACCTGCGCGATGAGTTCTTCTACCACATCCGGATCTACAAGGAACTTCGCGATCACGACCTGCGGAAGAACACGGCGCTCAAACAAGCGCTGATCGCCGACGTGGAGAGCCTGGCGCAGAAGGACGGTGTGAAGGAATTGGAACACGCGATCCGTGAATACCAGGAGAAGTGGCACCAGATCGGTCCGGTAGTGCGTGAGGAATGGGAGGCCATCCGCGATCGGTTCTCGCTCGCCACGCGGACCATCTACGACAAGATCCACGAGTACTACAAGGCACGACGCACCGAGCACGAGGCCAACCTCCAAGCAAAGCAGGCCTTGGTGGAGAAGGTGAATACCCTGACCGCACAATTGGAGGCCACCACGGCCAAGGAGTGGAAAACCCTCACCGACCAGATGCTGGAATTCCAGAACGCCTGGAAGAGCATCGGCTTCGCGACAAAGAAGGACAACGAGCGCATCTGGAAGGAATTCCGCGCGGCGTGCAACGTGTTCTTCGATGCGAAGAAGGCCTTCTTCGATAAGCTGAAGGACCAGTTCAAGGAAGTGCGCGACAGGAAGCAGGCCTTGCTGGACGAGGCCGTCAAACTGAAGGACAGCACCGAATGGCGCAACACCGCCGATCGCCTGAAACAGTTGCAACAGCAGTGGAAGGAAGCCGGCAGCGCAGGTCCCCGCGATGAGAACCGGTTGTGGCTGAAGTTCCGCGAAGCCTGCGATGGGTTCTTCCAGAACAGGAAGGCCACCTTCGAGAAGTTGGATGAAGAACAAGCCGTGAACGCACAGGCGAAGGAGGCGCTGTTGGCGGAGATCGAAGGCTTCACACCCGTCGGCGACCGTACCAAGGACATCGAGACGTTGAAGTCCTACTCATTGCGTTGGATGAACTCCGGCCGCGTTTCACCCAAATTGTACGACGCCTTCAGTGAGCGCTACCGCACCGCTCTGGACAGACATTACGGCCAGTTGAAGATGGAAGGCGAAGAGCGCCGCCGCATGCAGTTCCAAGGCCGCGTGGAAGACCTGAAGAGCGCGCCCGATGGCAAGGAGCGCATTGAAAAGGAGAGCCGTTTCATCAAGCGCAAGATCGAGGAACTCGAGGGCGAAATGCGCAACATGGAGCGTAACATGGGCATGTTCAACTTCAAGAGTGCGAGTGGCGAGGAGATGAAGAAGGACATGGAGAAGAAGATCGAGCGCCTCGGACGCGATGTGGAGCGCCTGAAGGGCCAGCACAAGGAACTGCTGAAGGAATTGCGGTGAGCCCCGATCGCTCGGCATTCGTTGTCAGCATCGAGATCCCCGTCGCTTGGGGGGAACAGGATGCTTTCGGGCATCTCAACAATGTGGTCTATTTCCGCTACTTCGAAAGCGTGCGCATGCATTATCTCGAGCGGATCGGGGTGCTTCGTTCGCACAATGAAGAGGGCATCGGCGTGATCCTGGCAAGCACCACCTGCGATTTCAAGCGACCGGTGGAATGGCCCATGCAGCTCACGGTCCGCACGGGTTGCACGCTGGTCGGCAACACCAGTTTCACGATGCAGTACGAGGTCCTGGACGACCTCGACACGGTCGTTGCTACAGGCACCAGCGTGCAGGTGATGTACGATTACAACAAAGGCCACAAGGTGCCCGTGCCGGAAACGATCCGCCGGGCGGTCGAAGCCGTGCAGCACGGTTAACTTGCGCGCATGCGCAGCCTCCTTTTCCCTGCACTGGCCGCTGTCGTGGTGGCGTGCTCCACACAAGCGCCGGATACGGTCCAGGACCAGATACCGATGGTCCCGTCCAGCGTACCGGTCGACTTCAACGACCTGATCGGTGAGTGGGAGGACGTTCAGGACAGCGGGCGTACCGTCTTCAACGAACATTGGTCGCGAGCGGCGGACGGCACATTGGTGGGCTTGGGCTTCGTGCTTTCCGGGAAGGACACCGTCTTCATCGAGCACCTCGGCATCCTGCATATGGACACTTCCACATACTACGCAGCCACCGTGAACAACCAGAATTCCGGTGCGGCCGTGCTTTTCAAATTGGTGCATTCCTTCGATAGCCTCGTGTTCACAGCTCCAGATCACGACTTCCCACAGCGCATCGTATACACCCCGGTCAACGGAAGTTGGGAGGTCAAGGTCTCCGGGACGGACAAAGCGGGAAAAGCGATGAGCGACCACTACCACTTCACCCGACACAGCGCAACCGTGAACGGAGCGGTGCAGTGATGTTCCACCGCTGGGCTGAACAGGCGCGTCGTATCGGCACACCGATGGTGAAGGTGGCCGCCATCGTGCTCATCGGCCTGGTGTATTTCCTTGGTATCAGCTCGGAGCGTACCGGGTTCGTTCGCGACGTGATCGATCCCGGGTTCCGCAAATTGAGCGACCCGGTGTTGAACGCTTTCCGGGACAAACCGCCGCCTGTGGCTGCCATCGCCTTGGTACTGGACTCGGCGTCGTACGACAGCCTTCTGGTACTACAGGAACGTGCGCTGCAAAAAGGGCGTGTACAACACGATGGCAACACGTTGTTCGCGGCGACCGTCCGCAATGGCGATCGATCGGTCCCGGTAGTGGTCGGCCTCCGGGAAGGTCTTGCACTTCCGGGCCGTTCAAGGCATTGGCCATTGCATATACGATCCCTCCCGGGCGACACGATCCTCGGGATGCAGACGTTCGATCTCGTCCCCGTGCTGGATGAAGCTCCGCTCTGGTCCTTCTTGTTTAACGCGATCCTGCACGACCAGGGGAACATCACACTTGGCCGGGCATTGGCCGAGGTGGAACGCAATGGCAAGAGCATGGGGCTGTGCATGCTGCAAGGTCGACCCGATGATACAGCACTCTCCCATTGGGCACGCGGCAGTGGTCCGGTACTGCGGTTCGACGATGATATGCTACGCGATGCACGCGAAGCGATGAGCGCCAGGACCTTTCCGAGCACTCCGCCACCCCAAGGTGATTGGATGGTCGCTCCGCTCATCCTCCATTCATCCGCTGGTGGGCTCAACTCGCGCAGAGCGCAGAAGGTCGTCCGTCGCATGGAAGCGTTCCGTGCCGGTGACCTATCCGCCTCGCTGGTGTTCGATATCCGCCAAACAGCACGCCTGCTCGCGATCTCCGAACTGCTCGGCACACAGGAAGCCATGGATTGGTGGAATTTGAGGTTCCTCGTGGACAGCATCACCGAGCAGGTGATCCCGGTCCCCTTGCATAGCGCGCAACATGCACCGATCATGATGATCCTTGCCGAAGGGACTCCCGAGGTCGGGGGTCCTGGAATACCCGGTCGCGAGTTGGTGGGTCGACTGCTGGCCGATACTGCGCTGTATGCCCGTTATATCGCCTATCTGGACACGTTCTCCGCAGCCGGTTGGTGGGAGGTTGCCCGGACCCGCACCTCAACGGCATGGGAACCGGCCCGAAAAGCGGTGAACGCCGAGTTCCCGCGGTTCGATCTGGACATGGGTATTGTGGAACATGACCGGACCGTGATCAGGCAAACGCTGGACCCGGCGAACATCATCCTCGCCTATATGCGTGATGCGGAAGATCGACAGGACGGTATCGCTCTCGCCAACGTCCACTCCCTACCAGTGGATGTGGTTGCCATCGTGATGCAACATGGTGATACCGTCCCAATACCATCCGGACTGCGACTGGGTCCACGCATGAAGGATCGCCCCTTGCACTATATCATTCTCCCGTTGGCGGCCCTGCACGAGGAGGGGGCGCCAAGCTCAGTGCTCGTAAGACTTGCGCCGTCGCTCCACCTGCGCTCCGTACCGATCCGTTCGTGGAGCACTTTCGGGGCGAACTGACGCACAAAAGGGACAGAACGTTACCTTGGCACGAAATAACTGACCCAATGGGTATGATGAAGGAGTTCAAGGAGTTCGCAATGCGCGGGAGCCTTGTTGATACGGCTGTTGCGTTCGTAATGGGCGCAGCTTTCGGCAAGGTCGTAAGCGGATTTGTTGATGGTTTGGTCATGCCATTGATCGGCAAACTCACCAGCGGGGTCGATTTCAAGGACATGAAATATGTGCTTACCGAAAAGGTGGCGGCTACCACGGACGCAACAGGGGCCGCTGTTGCCGAGGTCCCGGAGGTGGCGATCAAGTATGGCGCTTTCATCACTACCGTGATCGACTTCACCATCGTTGCGTTCGCGGTGTTCATGGTCATCAAGGCGATCAACAAGATGAAGAAGGCCGAGCCACCACCAGCCCCTGCAGGACCGACGAACGAGGAAAAGCTCCTGATGGAGATCCGTGATGCCCTGAAGAAGTAGTTCCGGGCGACACCTGTCCAGAAGCCCTTCCGTCGTCCGGCGGAAGGGCTTCTCCATTCACACCGATCGGAAGGAACCGGAAGCCGGATCGAACCGAAGGCCTGCGGCGGCGAAAGTGCGTTCCAGGATCCCGGATGCACGTGCTTCATCCGTCGTTCCGGACCAAACAGCCTTCCCGTTGATGAGCAGCACGCGGTCGCAGAGGTCCAATGCGGTCTGAAGATCGTGGGTGGACAGCAAGACACCCTTCCCCTCCCGATGCGCAAGGTCACGCAACAGACGGAACACCCGCACGCGGTTCACGAGGTCAAGGAATGCGGTCGGCTCATCGAGCAAGAGCAAAGGCGCGTCCTGTGCGATCGCACGTGCGATCATGACGCGTTGGGCTTCCCCGTCGCTGAGCTGTTGGACGGAACGGGAAGCGAATGCCGTTACGTCCGCCAGTTCCATCGCCCTATCGATGGCGACGTTGTCCTTCGTTGTCAACCGACCGAAATGGCCCGTCCAAGGCTGTCGCCCGAAGGCGACCAACGTGCGCACATCCAACAGTCCCGCTTGCGGACGTTCGGTGAGCACCAGAGCCATATGCCTGGCGCGAGCGGACGCACTGATCGCTGTCAACGGTAGACCATCGATCTCCACGGTCCCCGATAGCGGAGCTTGGCCTCCTGACAGGGTCCTCAACAACGTGGACTTGCCGCCGCCGTTCACCCCGATCAATGCAACGACCGCCCCCCTGTCCAACGTGAGATCGACACCTTCCAGCAGGGGCGTACGACCAAAGCCGACATTCAATCCTCGTGTGGTCAATAAAGCGCTCATGCGGTGCGGGCCCAACGTTTACCGCTCAACAATACCCACGCGACAACGGGTGCACCAAGCAGCGATGTCACCGCGTTCAACGGGATACCTGCACCCACGCCCGGCAGTTTGATCAACAGATCGCAGAAGAGGGCGAGTACAGCACCACAGAGGATGGTAACCGGCATCAGCACTGCATGGTCACTGGTCTTGCAAAGTCCTCGCGCGACGTGTGGCGTGGCAAGCCCGAGGAAGGCGATGGGGCCACAGAACGCGGTGATGGTCCCTGCAAGCACACCGGTGGTCCACATGATCAGACGCCTCGTGCGTTTCACCGGAACACCCAGGCTCGCGGCATAGGCATCCCCGAGCAACAGCGCGTTCAACGGTTTCACGAGGAGCAATGCGGCGAGGATACCAGCGAGGACCGGCAACGCCAACCAGGCCAGACGACCGTTGATCACATCACCGAAAGAGCCCATCCCCCATAGTACGAACCCCCTCAGCGCGGCTTCCGAGCTGGCCACCTGCAATACGTTGATGATCGCCGAGCACAGATAGCCTACCATGAGGCCGACGATCAGCAAAGCCACACCATCGCCCATCCGGCGGTCGGCCAGCATGATCAACAGCAACACGCCCATGGCACCGCAGAACGCACCGATGACTACCCCGAGGTCGGCCGGGACCGGTGCGAACATCCACAGTGGCTGGGCCAGGAGCAGGATGGCAACACCCAGGCTCGCACCGGAACTTATCCCCAGGACCGAAGGCCCAGCCAGTGGATTCCGGAAAAGTGTCTGCATCAGGAGGCCACATGCGGCCAACCCTGCACCGGCGATGGTCGCTGTGATCGCTTCCGGCAACCGAACGGTACGGACGATCAGTGCCGATGGTCCATTCGCCCCGGCATCGAGGAGCGCAGTGGAAACATCCCTCCAACCAATGGGTACGGGCCCTACAAGAAGGTGCAGGAAGAACAGGACAACGCCCAGGACCGCCAACAAAAGCGACATCCTGAGGGCACCCACACGCATGCGGCGAATGTACCGCGCCCACGGCAGACCATTTCGGAACGGGACTTGCTTCGATAGCTTTGCGGAATACCCCATGCGCTGGTCACTCCCGGTCCTGATCCTGCTCCTCATGTCCTGCGGCTCCGTCCGCGAGCAGATGGAGCGTGCCACCCTGTATGAAAGGGAAGGCATGTACACGGAGGCTTTCTCGGCCTACGAGACCATCCGTGAGAAGCGACCGAAGGAAGCCGAAGCGCATGTTGGCATGAAACGGACGGCCCAAATGCTGTTGGACCGGAAGATCATGGAAGCATCGGAGCGCTATCTGGCGAATGATCTGGAGCAAGGTGAACGTCTCCGCAGCGAAGCGGTGCTTTTGAAGCAGAGCATGGACCAAAAAGGCCTCGAACTGCAATGGGACGGCCACTTGGACGATCTGCGGAGGACGGCACGTTCCACCAGGGCCAAAGACCTGTTACGCAAAGCGGAAGAAGCATTCCGCACCGATCACTTCAACGAGGCGGAGGAACTGGCCAGCTCATGCCAGCGGCTGGATCCCGAATTGAAGGAAGCGGACTACCTGGTCCTTATCGCGCAACTGGAACCGCGCTACCGTGAAGGCCAGAAGGCGGAGACCTTGGGATTGTGGCGGGATGCCCACAAGGCCTACCGGTGGATCACCATGAAGGATCCCGGGTACAAGGACGTATGGCAGCGTCTCCGGACCGCCAAGGAGAACGCTTCCTATACGCTCGCCTATGTCCCGCTCTTCAATACGATGCTCTATACAGCGCAATTCGACATGGGCGGGGGCATGATCGAGCAGCAGCTTTCGGCGAACCTGAAACAGGCGATCCTCGACCTGGACGATCCGCTGATCATCCTGGTGGACCGCGACAACACAGGCGAGCTTTTGGCCGAACAACAACGCAACATGTCCGGTATCTACCAAGACCGGTATGTCGCCGAGGCCGGTAAATTGATCGGTGCCCGCTACGTGCTTACCGGACGGATCATGCGGTTCGATGACGTGCTCTCAAAACAGATCGAGGTACAGATGCAGGTGCTGGATGCCGAAAGTGGGCGGATACTTCTGGCCGATGTGGTGCGGGTGAACAAGCAGGATATCGGCAAAGGCGCGCCCCGGGCACAGCTCCTGGAACGGGCTGCGAAGCGCATGGCCGCACGCTTGTCGGAGTTTACGCCCGGCGATCGTTAAAGACATGACCGTCGAGTTCATCCTGTATGTGAGGGATCAAGGTCGTAGCCACGACTTCTACCGCACCCTGCTCGGGCAGGACGCAACGCTCCATGTACCCGGCATGACCGAATTCGACCTCGGTGGATGCAAGCTGGGATTGATGCCCGAGGAAGGGATCGCGCGTATCATCACGCCCCCCTTGCCGCATCCGAAGCAGGGAACCGGGATCCCGCGCTGTGAACTTTACCTGTTGGTCGCGGACCTGGGCACCGTCGAACCGCGGGCCCGAACAGCCGGAGCCGCGATCGTGGATCCAGCAAAGGACCGTGATTGGGGCCACCGCGTGGCTTACTATGGGGACCCTGATGGTCATGTGATCGCGTTGGCACAAGAGATCCGACGCGGATCGTGAAGCTGGACATGTTCGAATTGGGTATGCCAGCATGTCACTGAGGCATTTGCACCATCCGGTCCTTGAACGATCGCACCGTGACGAAGACGTGGCGCGACCTATGACCCCCGTCCGAACTCGAGGTGGTCCCGGTCCAGATCGAATACCATGCTAACAACCTCCATCCCAGACTGTCCTCAGTTCTTCACCGGACTTCGCGACCAGGCAATAGAACCGGCGAAATTCCGTTCTTGTCCGATCATGCGCGACCATTTCTACCCATTGCTGATCGCTGTTCTACTGCCAACAGCGCCGACCATGGCCCAAGGATGTAGCGATGCGGGTGTGTGCACCGCTGGCCCCTTGGGCCGCATCGCCAACAACGACGACAGCACCAATGCCCAAGGATATCAGCACTTCGCCCGCTTGCAATACAGCACCGCCGTCGGTGAACAGGGCGTGTTGGTCATGCAAGTCGTTCCGGAGATCGGCATCGGGGTCACCGACCGGTTCGGCGTGCAATTGAAGGTGCCGTTCGTAAGCGCCAGCGGCAACTTGGGCGAGAACAGCGGCATCGGTGATATGATCTTCACAACGAGCTATGCGTTCGTGAAGGAGCGAGACCGCGACTTCTCGGCGATCGTGGGCCTGCGGATACCAACTGGCGAGACCTCGCCTCAACCGTTGGAGCAGACCAGCTTCGGGCCTGACTTCAAGCCGTTGCCGATGCCCTACCAACCAGGGCTTGGTACCTTGGACCTGTTGCTCGGCGCGCAATACCGTTACAAGCGCTGGACTACCACCCTGGCCTACCAGCATGTGCTCTCACAGGGCAACGAGAACCTCTTCTTCCATGAAGCTTGGGATGACAATGCGGACGCGCTCAAGTACTTCGAGTCAGCGTACCTGGAACGCGCGAACGATGCGGTGGCACGCCTGCAATACGCGCTGCCCTTCAGGAAACTCACCATCCAGCCGGGTCTGCTGGCTATCTATCACCTGGGCTTGGATAGTCGGTTCGAGGTGGATGGTACTCCGTCGCCATGGGACTCCGAGGAGTTCATTCGCCGTGATGTCGAGGGCTCCGATGGCCTCACGCTCAACCTCACGGCCGACGCGCGCTACGCACTGTCGGATCATTGGTCATTGGAAGCCAGCTATGGTTCGCCGGTGATCACACGCGAGGTGCGGCCCGATGGATTGACGCGCAGCATGGTGCTGAACGTGGGGGTGCGGTTCGCGTTCTGAAGGTTCACCACAGAGGCACAGAGGGCACAGAGGGGGACCCATGCATGTTTATCTCCGCGTCCTCTGTACCTCTGTGGTGAAGCATTCCGCCCATCTTTGATGCATGCGCTTCCTGCTTTTCCCGCTCCTAGCGTTTCCGGTTGCGATCAACGCCCAAGTGGATCTCCCCGTCTTAGGCAAGCAGCAGGTGATCAATGGCTACGCGAAGGATGTGGAGGGCGAGGTCCTCTCCTACTTCAGCGTGTACCCCGAGCATGCCACCACGGCGTTGCTTACGCGCTGCACCGATGGAACGAAGGCCATCGCCTGGGAAACGGCCGTGGTGCCGCACTACCCGCAGGACGAGATGATCCAGTACTACTACTTCAGCTGGATCGCGGCGCACAACAGCACCACCAGCGGAGGTGACCGGAGCTTCGACCTCTACGTCAACGATACGAAGGCGCTCACCTTCACCACGCAACACAGCACCAGCCCTGGCTCGTGGTCGGCGGTCGGTGCGGACAGCACCAAGCTCGTCTTCGAGTTCAGCAGGAAGGACCGCCACGGCGATGCGCATGGCTTCGCGCACCTGCGGGTGCCGGGGCACAAGGTCACGCCCGGAAAGCCACTGCGGTTGATGGTGGTGGGCCACGCGCAGAACAGTCCGGACTGGTTCATGACCTTCCGGTACACCTTCGAGGAAAAGGTCGAGGTGGAGGTGTTGCCGTTCCTGAGCAAGAACGGGAACAACAGACCGCTGCTTGTTACAGTGATGCACTTCGGTGGCCCGGACAAGTTGTTCCTAGACGTGGCGCAGCAAAATGAGGGCTACTACTTCGATGTCAAGAACGGCCTACAGGTCTTCGAAACCCTCATACCGGCAAGCGATCGTACGTTCCACATGGTACTGAAGGCGAAGCTTTGCCATACCGATAAAGGCAGCCTGCTGGATACGATGGTGGTGGTGAAACCCATCATCCACCGCGACATCCACCTCGTGCACCACAGCCACACCGACATCGGATACAGCCACCTGCAGGCCGAGGTGGAACGGATCCAGAACAACAACATCTGGAAGGCGCTGGAGCTGATCGACCGCTCCAAGGACCATCCGGACGGCAGCCGCTTCGTGTGGAATGTGGAGAGCCTGTGGGCCGTGGAGAATTTCCTGGGCATCGCCAGCGAGAAGGACAAGCAGCGCTTCATCGCGGCGGTGAAGGCAGGCAGCATCGCCCTCAGCGCGAACTACGCGAACATCCTCACCGGCCTCTGCACGCCCGAGGAGATGCACTGGATCGTGGAGTACGCCGATTCGCTGCGCGCGTGGTACGGCCTGCCGATCACCATGGCCATGCAGACGGACATCCCCGGCATGAGCTGGAGCATGGTGGACGCCTACGCCGCGCACGGCATCCGCCACCTGAGCCAGGGGCCGAACTACATCCCCGACATGCCCGACGGCGGCGACCGCATCGGCAGCACCCTGCGCGAACAAGGCGACAAGCCCTATTGGTGGAAGGGCACCACCGATCGCGACAGCATCCTCGTGTGGACGGCCGGCCAGGGCTATGGCGGCTGGCACGGTTACACGGCCGGAGCGATCAAGGAGCGCGGCACGCGGAAGATCGCCGCCTACATGAACGATCTCGCTGCGAAGGGCTATCCCTACGACATGGTGCAGTGGCGCTACAACATCGTGAGCGACAACGGTCCGGTGGACAGCACCCTCAGCGACTTCGTGCGCGAGTGGAATGAGAAGTATGCCTCACCGCGCCTGATCATCGCCAATGCGGGAACGATGATGCAGGAGTTCGAGCAGAAGTACGGCAAGAGCATTCCCACCTGGAGCGGCGACTTCACGCCCTATTGGGAGGATGGCGCGTACAGCACAGCAAAAGAGGAAGGCGATGTGCGTGTGCACAGTGCGCGGCTCACCAACCTGATCGAAGCAGCCAAGATCCTGAAGAAGCCCATCGACCCGCACTTGCTCTACCGTGCCAAGCGTAGCATCATCATGTGGCACGAGCATACCTGGGGCGCGTGGTGCAGCATCAGCGATCCGGATGCGCACTTCACCACCGACCAGTGGCGGGTGAAGAAGGCATTCGCGGATAGTGCGGGGTGGTATGTCGATGAGCTTTACAGGGCGTTCGACGCGAAGCCCTCGGAGCAGAATCTCGGTTCAACCAAGTGGATCCCGTTGTGGGAACGCGATGCCCCTTCTTGGGTCCCATCGCTCAAGGTGATCAGTGTGAATGCCAATGATCCGCTCGAGGCCCGAATTAGTACGGCGCCACTTAACCTACAACCTACCGCTGGTTCGGGAATGGTCTTCTACTATGAAGTGGATCGAGCCGTCTCCCCCATCCTAGTGCAAGTAGCGGATAGTACTGCATGGTTCAATTGTCAGCTTGGTACCACTCGCTCACGAGATAAGAAGGCTCTGCACCTCGCCCTCCCTTTCAACATCCCCAACGCCACCGTCCGTATCGGCATCGGCGATACCTGCGTGACGCCCGAGAGCGGCAGGATCCCCGGCAGCAACAACGACTTCTTCTGCGCCCAGCGCTGGATCGATGTGAGCAACGACAGCATGGGTGTCACCATCGTGTGCCCGCAAGGAGCACTCTGGGAAGTGAGCGAACTAGTGGACGAGCGCAAGGTGAATCCCGGCAAAGGCACCAACCCGGAGCTATACAAAGCCTGGAAGACCGAGGCGAAGAGCAGCAGCACCATCTACCTCTACGCCCTCAACAACTACTGGCACACCAACTTCAAGGCCGACCAGGAAGGCCCCATCACATTCGACCTCCACCTGAAGATGCACGGGCCGTTCAAGCTGGAGGAGGCGCGGAGATTCGGGCTGGAGATGACGCGGCCGTTGATCACGTGGTGGAAGTAAGTTCACCACAGAGCCACAGAGGCACAGAGAAAGCCAATTTGAATTGCTCTGTGTCTCCGTTTCTCTGTGGTAAAATTGCATTCATGAAGAAGCGTCCCCCCAGTGGTCTTGGTGGCTTGGTGTACAGCACCAACAAGAGCCTTGGTACGGCGCGGGAGCCCGCGACCCTGCCCCCGCAGCAACAGGACCTCCGCATCCACTTGGACCGGCTGAAGGGGAACAAGGAGGTGACGCGAATCGTGGGCTTCGTGGGCAAGCCCGGCGACCTGGACGACCTGGGCCGTGCACTGAAGAGCAAGTGCGGCGTGGGCGGCAACACCAAGGACGGCGTGATCCTGCTCCAGGGCGACCACCGCGACAAGGTGATGGCCTACCTGGCGGAAAAGGGGTACAGGGCGAAGAAGGCGGGAGGTTAGATCATTTGCCCATGCGATCCACTCACCACATGCCGCTCCATGTGCTCATATGCCCATGCCCAACTCAAGTGGGACGGGCATGCATGAGCACATGTTCACCTGAACACATGGGCACATGAGTAAGCCCAAGACCTACCGCTTCACCGCTCCGCTGGAAAAGATGAACGCGCAGATGGCCTTCATGTACGTGGAGGTGCCCATCGATGTGGAGCAGGAGTTCGGCACACGCGGAAGGGTGCGGGTGATGGGCACCGTGAACGGCGTATCGGTGGACCGCGCGCTGATGCCCCAGAAGAGCGGCATGCACGTCATCATCCTGGGTGGTGAGATCCGTCGGGCTGCTGGGATCAAGCGCTTGGGCGACCCGGTCGACGTGGTGTTCTGGAAGCACCCGAACCCCGACCTGCTTGAACTCCCCGAGGCGCTGGCCGAAACGCTCGACTTCCTCCCCGAGATGAAGTCCGCGTGGGACAAGCTGAACCCGGGCATGAAGCGCAGCATGTGCTATTGGGTGGGAAGCGCCAAGACCGAGGCGACGCAGGCCAAGCGGGTGGCCGAACTGCTCCGGCGCTTCGAGGCCGGCGACTTCCAGGTGGGAAAGACCCCGAAGGCCTAGGCGTACGCTGACCTACCGCACAGTTCAAGGACCGGGTTGGGAAAGCCATCTCCCGGTGGGCTTGTGCAAGGGAGCTTTTGCCCCTACGGCACGGCGCACCAGTACGCCGACTTCTCCGGATCGCACTGTTCGAAGAGCGGCAGTTCCATGCCCGGTTTGACCAGCAACAGTTCCACCTGATCGAGGAGCGTGAAGTACTTCGAGCCTTCTTTGGTCAGTTCCATGGTGAAGCCATGGTCGTTGCCGCGCTCCGCACGGGCCTTGCACAAACCGAGACGAAGCAGCGTACCGTCGCCGAGACCGGTGCGCTTGGTGAAGGACCTGAAATCAAGGAAGCCCATCAGCAGATATTGCTTCAACTGGTCGGCCCGCAGCAGACGCCACATGTCGCGTCCGGCATTGGTCCGCATTTCTTCTGCGACATCGAACTGTGCACGGGTCGGCTCGGCATAGGTTTCCTTGAACACCGCCTTCGGTGCCGGGTCGTTCTTCAACGCGAGGAACAAGGGTGCGCTTTTCCCGGGGCGCACCAACACCAGCTCCTTCTCGGGGATGTACAGGAGATACTCCTCTCCCTTTTCGGTCGGGATGTACCCGTGGTAGCGCTGGAATTCGCTCCAATCCTCGCGACGCCTGAGGAGGCCGCAGCGCACCAATGGCCCCAGGGATGCATACCGCCCCAGGAAATCGGACAATTCCTCGAAACCTTGTTCCCGTGACCGCTGAATGCGGTGCCAACGGGCTTCGAACACCAGTGCGGACATGGTGCCAAGGTCGGACGGGTTCTCTGCGGCGTTAGGGCTTCGTTCCGTGGGTTACGAACACGATCCGTTTCATGGGTACCGCTAACACCCGAAAGTGAAGCTGGGCAAGGCTTCAGGACGAAACCCCGGACCAGCCGAAGTCCTTGGAAAGTATCAACAAGTGGACTGTGGGATCCGTACTGGAAGAACCCCGACCCGCTCCTTTCCCGCTCCGGATCAGCAGTTTCTGCACCATAGGACCGGCCTACGGCACAACGATGCGACGCGTGACCGCACCTTCCGAGGTCGTGTACCGCACCACCAATAGGGATCCGCGCAATGCTTCCCCATCGATATTCCATTGTGCCTGGGCCGTGGTCCCCCTACTCTCGTCTTGAATGAGGGCACCGTTGGCAGTGAATACTTCCAGGCGCATTTCCGTAGGTGCCGCCTCCCGCGCGAAAACGACCACACGGCCACTGCTCTGCGGGTACAAGAGAAAGATGCCGCCAACGTTCACAGGTGCTGCCACACCGGTGCTCAGGTCGCATTCGATGGGATCGATCAGGTTCTGCGCACCGGGTGTGCTGCACATGAGGAAGAAATCCGCATCGTTATCGTCGGTATCGTTACCATCGGGGCTTCGACCGATACTAACGCCATCGTTCAGGTTCGTGTCCTGGGCACTGGTGCCTGTACCTTCCACATGGTCCGGGAGGCTGCCACCGTAGCTCACCACATCGATGACGTCGCCGTTGGACGTCCTGACCAAGGCCACGGCATCCAAGGGGCCGTTTTGCACGAGGTTGGTGTTTGGAGAGGCGTCGTGATCGCAATTCTGGGTAAGGCTGGCGTTTCCGCAGATCACGAAATACTCCCCCGCCTGCAACTCGGGCCATTCCGGGCTGGAAATGGTCCGGTACTCCTCCGCGGCGCCGGAACTCCCGTTGAACATGATCACGGATACATCGTTCATGGGCCAGGGGTCAAGGCCGATATTCTTGATCTCGATGTATTCCGCATTGTCCGTGCTCACCTGATCGTAGTCCATTTCGTTGATCACGATCTGGGCCTCGGCTCCGACGGCAATAAGGCTGGAAAGGGCGAGTAGTGTTGGGCGCATGGTGCTGGATTGGGACCGAAAAGTACGAAAGCAGGCAGGGCCTGCGGGCTCCCTCCCTTAGTGGTCCGCAGTTGCCGGGTCATAGGCCGGGTGCAACCTGAAGAGGCTATCCTGCAACTGTTCCGGGCCGCTGCGTTGGCGGGTCAACCCATAGCCGATCGAGCGCGCATCCTCCTTCATCCTGTGCCATAGCGACTTCGGCTCGATGAACGCCACATGCCCGATCCGGTATTCGAGGATCAAGCCCCTGCACATGGCACATGGTTCGAACGTGGTGATCAAGACCATCCGGTCGCGGTCCAAGCGATCGAAGCCTTCACGACCGAGGCTTCGGAAAGCATCGCTCAGGGCGTTGACCTCCGCGTGACCGCCGGCATTGCCGTCGCGCAGGACCGTGTTGCATCCCCGCCCGATGATGGCGTCATCGTACAGCAGTAGCGCGGCAACAGGCACATCGCCGGAACGGATCGCCTGCTGCCCGAGTGCGGACAATTCTTCCACCTGCTCGGTGCTCGGTGTGTAGGTGGAACGGAACACGTAGGCCTTGCGCACGGTCCAATAGGCCAGTACCGCCCCAAGAACGATAAGTACGATCCGTGACCAGCGCGTCATGATCCAAGGCAGCGCCGAAGGTCGCGAAATGTGCGGAACGAAGGCCGGGCCTATCGTTCACCTGATGGAACGCAATATCCTTCGAAGCGATCACCACGGACAGTGGACATGGAAGAAGCATCAGCGAACGCTCCGATCCTCGTTCTTCGACCTAGCGGTCGCTCACCTGATCCGTGGTCCGGAGATCGTTCCGAAGTTCCACCGCCTCGCCCGCAGATGCAGCGCTTCGCTTTTTCCTGCTGTTCAGCGTGACTACTACGACCGAGGTCAACGACCAACAACGGATGCCTGACCAGGTCCGAGGGATCCGATCACTGGTTCCTCCCCAACTCCAGGGCCTGTTCGGCCATGTTCTGCATCGCCAGACGTTCCGTCTCGCTCAATTCCCGCGTGATGGTGTCCTTGTGCCCGATCAGGGTGAGCGTCACCCCCGGATCTGCGATGATGGCACGGATCGCCTTGATCTCGTTCTCGTTCGGGGGCGCATCGTACCACTCCCATTGCATCACGCCATTGTTGCCCGTGTGTACGAGATCAGGCATGAGCTTCATGGAAAGGGACACATTGCCCTTGGTGAACGTGATGGAGTGCATGTCCAAGGCGCGGAAGCCGGCATGGCGCACTTGCAAACGCAACCAGAGCGGCCCGGATGCCTTCCGGCCCACGTATATGTAGCAAATCGTCGTATCCGGGCGGTCCGGTATACGCGAATCACGGTACACATGCTGCCCTTCGTTGTTCATCTCATGGACAACGAACTCCCGGAGCTTGGTGTCCTGGGCTTGTGCGTCGGATACCAATGGAAGTGTCGCCAGGGCCAGGAGCGCGAAGGATAGGGCTTTCATGGTGTTGGGGATCGGTGGCGAATGTAAGGACAAGGATAGGACCGCACGCGCCTCAGGGACTTCCGAAGCCGCCGACCATGAACGAGCGTTCTCGGGTCTGCGGTATTTGGTTCCCATCCCTGCAAGCCAATGCTGATCCTTGACAAGCCTCGATCAAATGACGCCGGATACGGACCACCGTGCTGTAGCTGGCCGCGCGAACAAGTCGCAGAACCAAAGCTGGACGACGCACTTCCGACATCCGTTCAACGAGGTGCTGAAGCACCATGGAAGAGGGCGATCGGGGATCTCTTCAATACCCCGCCAACCTCTCCACCGCCTCCTTCAACCTTCCCTTCGGCAGGAAACCCTTCTCCAGCGGGATGGCGAAGGGTACGGGCGTATCCCAGCTGGCCACGCGAACGATCGGCGCATCGAGATATTCGAATGCCTGCTCTGCGATGATGGCTGCGAGCTCGCCACCAAAACCGGCCATGAGGGTATCCTCATGGAGGAGCAATACGCGGCCGGTCTTCTTCACACTGGCGAGGATGGAGTCCACATCCAGCGGCACCAGGGTTCGCAGGTCGATGATCTCGATGTCGATGCCCAATTCCTTCTGGACATCCATGGCCCAATGCACACCCATGCCGTAGGTGATGATGCTCATGGCCGCGCCCGCGCGCACAACCTTGGCCTTGCCGAAGGGAATGCTGTAGGGCTGCTCGGGCACCGGTCCTGTGATGCTGCGGTACATGGCCTTGTGCTCGAAGAACATCACCGGGTTGGGATCGTCGAATGCGGTCATGAGCAGGCCCTTGGCATCGTACGGGTTGCTCGGGTAGGCCACTTTCAGTCCGGGTGTTTTGACGAACCACATCTCATTGCTCTGGCTATGGAAGGGTCCTGCTCCCACCCCCGCGCCGGTGGGCATGCGTACCACCACGTCGGCGTTCTGCCCCCAGCGGTAATGGATCTTCGCGAGGTTGTTGCAGATCTGGGTGATGCCTTCGCTGACGAAATCGGCGAACTGCATCTCCATCATGGCCTTCATGCCCTTGATGCTGAGACCTAGCGCCGCACCGAGGATCGCGCTCTCGCACAACGGCGTATTGCGCACCCGGTCCTTGCCGAACTTCTCAACGAAGCCCTCCGTGATCTTGAACGCGCCACCGTACTCGGCGATGTCCTGGCCCATGAGGACGAGGTTGGCATGACGCTCCATGCTTTGCGACAAGCCTTCTTGTATCGCGTCTATCATGCGTTTCTCGGGGGCGCCCGTCACCCCGCCCCCCGAGCCGGGGTCTCGTAAGGGCGCCAGGGACGTAACCGCTGTCGAAGCGTAGACATCATCCAATTCAACCGTTTCCACCGGCACCGGTTCCGGCTCCTCGAACGCGTGCTTCAGGTCGTCCTCGATACCGTCCTTCAGGCGGGTGCGGATCTCGTCGCGCTTGGCGATGGTGAGGATACCTGCCTTCAGCAGCCACGCCTCGAAATTCATCACGGGGTCCTTCTTGCCCCAGACCTCGAACAGTTCCTTGGGCACGTACTTGGTGCCGCTGGCTTCTTCGTGCCCACGCATGCGGAAGGTCATGCACTCCACCAAAATGGGACGTGGGTTCTCGCGCACGCTATCGGCCAGCCGCGCGAGGTTGTTGTACACCTCCAGGATGTTGTTGCCGGCGATCTGCACTGCTTCGATACCGTAGCCGATGGCCTTGTCGGTAAAACTCTTCATGCGGAACTGCTCGCTGCTGGGCGTGCTCAGTCCGTAGCCGTTGTTCTCGATGATGAAGAGCACGGGCAGGTCCCACACGGCGGCCACGTTCACGCTCTCGTGGAAGTCGCCCTCGCTGGTGGCGCCGTCGCCGGTGAAGACGATGGTGCACCGGTTCTCCTTCTTCAGCTTGTGCGCCAGCGCGATGCCATCGGCAATGCCCATTTGCGGGCCGAGGTGGCTGATCATGCCCACCACCTTGTGCTCCTGGCTGCCGAAGTGGAAGCTGCGCTCGCGGCCCTTGCTATAACCCGTTGCCTTGCCCTGCCATTGCGCGAAAAGCTTGGCGAAGGGCATCCCGCGCGTGGTGAACACGCCCAAGTTGCGGTGCATCGGCAGGATGTATTCGTCCTGCTGCAAGACCATGGCGGCTCCCACGCTGATCGCCTCCTGGCCGATGCCGCTGAACCACTTGCTGATCTTGCCCTGGCGCAGCAGGCTGAGCATCTTCTCCTCGATGATGCGTGGGTACACCAGCTTCTCGTAGGTGGAGGTCAGGAAGGCGTCGGAATGGGTGCCGCGCTCAAAGTGGAGCTGGCGGTCTTCGGTGGTGAGGGTGGACATGTCGATCGGAAGATCGGACGATAAGGAAATGGTGATGCCGTCCGGCTTGGAGGCGCAAAGGTATTTCGGGGGCGCTGGCCACGAGGGCAAGTTGTCAGTGCCGGGGTGTTGGAAGCGGTCAGGGGCAGGAACAGCGAATAGTGGATGATCGACATCGATGGGCGAGGTGGGAACCGCCCTTCATTGTCCATTGTTCGCCTTCGATGTTCGATTATCCCTTGTTACTTCGCCACACGGCATGCAACCCACCCTCGCCATCATAGCGCCCTGTTTCAACGAGAGCGGGGCCGTCCAGCCCTTCCTCAGCGAATTGGAGCAGGTGCTGGCCCGCGTGGCGGAGGACTGCCTGCTCGTGCTGGTGGACGACGGTTCGCTGGACGATACCCGGGACCAAGCCCTGGGCTTCCGCACCACGGCGCCGAACGTCCTGCTGAAGGTGATCTCGCTGCCCTACAACATGGGGCACCAAGAGGCCATCTACCAGGGGCTCCTGTATGCCAGCACCACCACGGCCCAGCGCTTCGTGGTGATGGACGGCGATGGCGAGGACGATCCGGGTGCGCTGGTGGAACTGGCCGGCATCCGCGATGCGTCGGTGGTCTTCGTGGGCCGTGGCAAACGGTCGGAAAGCGTCGGCTTCCAATTGGGTTATCGCCTCTACAGGCTGGTTTTCCGCATTGTCGCAGGGCGTTCCATCAATTTCGGCAACTATTCCATGATCGACCGCAGGGTGCTGGGCGCGGTGCTGGACCGCTCTTTCGTTCACTACGCGGCCTTCCTCTCCAAGCAGCAGGTGCCATCGCGGATCGTCGTGCGCGATCGTCGCCGTCGGTTGGACGGCATCTCGAAGATGGGCTTCCACGACCTCTCCGTTCACGCCTTGCGGTCGTTGATCGAATACGGCGAGGAGGTGCTGGGCGTTTTCCTGAAAGCATTCCTCTACCTCAGCTTGTTATTCATGCTTTCGGTGCTCGCCATTGTCGGCATCAAGGTGTTCACGGACCTCGCGATACCCGGGTGGGCGAGCAACCTGTCGGCGACCATGTTCAACAGCATGCTGTTGTGCCTGGGCTTCTTCGTCATCGGCCTGCTTCTGGCGAATACCGCGCACCGGCGCGAGCGTGCGGGTCGGCATTTGTACAAGGTGGCGGGCGGATCCGCCGCAGGGCAATGAACTACGTCGGTACGGAGCTGGGGTTGTTCCGCAGGGCAGTGCGCTGGAAGGCCTATTGGTCGGGCGTTGCGAAGCCTTTTGTGCGCGGTGCTGTTCTTGATGTCGGCTGCGGTTTGGGCGTGAACGCGGACCACCTTTGGAACGATCGGATCACGGCCTACACCTTTCTTGAGCCCGATGCGGCGCTGCTCGCGCGTGTGCCGGAGAATGTGAAAACCGTCACTTCCATACGGAAGGAGTTCATACATGGCACGACCATGGATCTTACAGGCGGCTCCTTCGATACCCTCCTCTACATCGATGTATTGGAGCACATCAGCGAGAGCCGAGCGGAATTGGGAAGAGCAATGGAACTACTGGCACCAGGCGGCCATTTGATCATCCTGGTACCGGCCTTCCAATTCCTGTTCAGTCCGTTCGACACGGCCATCGGTCATCATCGCCGCTACGATCGCGCCTTACTCAAGGCAGAACTTCCCGCCGGTCTTGAGCAGATCCATATGCGGTACTTGGACAGTGCGGGTTTCCTGCTTTCGCTCGGCAACAAAGTGCTGTTGCGACAAGGAACACCAACACCGGGCCAGATCGGGTTCTGGGACCGCGCGATCGTACCGATCTCGCAGGTGACGGACAAACTCGTTGCCCATTCGTTCGGCCGCTCCTTGTTGAGCATTTCCCGCAAGGTCTGAGCGGCTTGGGGCACCGGCTATCTTCACCGCCATGGTCTTGGTCCCGGGCATGCGACGTTGGATGGTGGTGGCGGTGGGGCTCATCATCGTCGTTCACATCGGGCTGCGCATCACGCTGATCCCGCAGTACCGCACCGAGCTGGGCGGCGTGGAACACAACGTGGTGTACGGCATCCAGAAGATCCTGCTCGGTCTTCCGCTGTACCAGGATCCGGAACAGCTTCCGTTCGATGTGATCCAGTACACGCCTGCGTATTACGGCTTGGGCAGCGCTGTCGGCAAGGTGCTCGGTGTCGCCGGTGATGATGCACGCGCTGTTTTCGTGCTCAGCCGTGTGATCGGGCTGATACTGACGTTGGCCACATGCTGGATCGTGTATCGTCTTTGCCTGACGCTGCGTGCTCCACCATGGGCGGCCGTCTTCGCAGCCGGACTTACCTGCTGCGCCTACACCGAACATTTTTACGCGCGTCCCGATGCCTTGCAATCCTTCGCTTCGCTCACGGCGGTCTGGTTCTTCGTTCGCTGGCTTGATGACCCGCGCATGGCGCTTCTGCTTTGGTGCTCGGCGTTCGCGGTGATCGGTTCCCTGGCGAAGCAATCCGGGATACTGGTGCTCGGGCTTCCGGCACTCCACCTGCTGGTGCAAGGCCAATGGCGGCCGCTCGCGCACTATGCTACGATCTCCGCAGGCTTTCTCCTGCTCGGCCTTGGGGCGATCTTCCTAACATGCCCGCCACAGGTCTTCTGGCAGAACACCGTGCAAGGGCTGGCCAACGGCTTCAGCCCTCAGATGTGGCAGGAGCTCTTCGATCCACCCACCTACAAGTACTTCGTCGGCTGGCATCTGCTGGCCATTCTCATCATCGTGGACGGTCTTCGATCAGCGCATCCGGGCCGTCGGTTCCTGGCTTTGGCAGTGCCCTTGAGCGTGGTGTTCGGTCTGGTGACGGGATTGAAGTACGGCAGCCGCTTGAACTACCTCCACGAAGGGCTGGCGCTCACCTTCATGGGTACGGCCGTGTTGATCGGGAGCGATGACCGCCTGCCTGGTAAGAAGTGGGGCACCGCGGTCGTGATCTTGTATGGTCTGGTCTTCATGGCCTTCCGCACGAACGTGCTGCATCATTGGTCCACACTCGATGGTCCCGAAAGTGCGCGCCTGGCGGAATACAAGGCGGACCGTGCCGTGCGCGATGTGTTGGTCAATGACCTCGACCTCCGACCCGGTGAATACGTGTTCATCACCTACCGCGACTATCTGGAGCATCTGTTGGTCGGCCAAAGCGTGCTCACCCAGAAGGACATCATCCAGTTCAGCAAGAAGAGGCTCTTCGACTACACGGCTTTCCACGGGGCGATGAGTGATGGCACGGTCCGTTTCGTGATCACCGACCGGCCCGATGGTCCCGTCAGCTACCTCGACAGCACATATGCGGGATGGGTGCCGCTGCGTACGGTGGAAGGCCGCACCATTCTTGGCCGTGCGTCCCGGCCGTGATGTGTTACGCATCTTCGCGTCCATGTTCCGCGGCCCGCTGACCGTTCTCTCCCTCCGTTTGGGTGCTGTGGCCCTGGTCTACAGCCTTACACGTGTACTGTTCGTTGCCTTGAACAGCGATCATTTCCAGGATGTACCCATCGCCTCCTACTTGGGCGGCGTTCGCTTCGATGGGTTCGCGATCGCCTGGATCAACCTGCCTTGGGTGCTCCTCTTCTTCATTCATCCGAAGCCGGGGAACAAAGGCTTCCGCGCGGTCCAGCTCTGGCTCTTCCTGCTGCTGAACGCCACCGCGCTGTTCTTCCAGTTCGTGGACATCGAGTTCTACAACTTCAGCTTGAAACGCAGCACTGCGGACTTCCTGCGGATCATGACAACCGGCAATGACACCGCCAACCTGGCCCCTGCTTTCCTGCGCGACTTCTGGTACATGCTGCTGCTCTACCTAGGCAGTTTGGTGGCCCTTTACTGGGCCTATCGAAGGGCCGAACACCGCAGCAAAGCTGCAACGCTGTGGGCATGGCGTATCGGTTGGCGGGCCATCGCGGTCATCGGGCTGGGTATCGCATCACGCGGCGGATCGCAGCTGATCCCACTGCAAGTCTTGGATGCCGCGCAGTATGGTGGCGTGGCCAACCTGCCTGTGACCTTGAACACGCCGTACACCATGTTGACCAGCTGGGGTAAACCGACACTGGAAGAGAAGCGGTACGTGTCCCGATCCGAGGCCGATCTGCTTTGGCCTGTGCACCATCACTATACCGATACCTTCAACCTCTCGGGCCGTCCGAACGTGGTCGTGGTGATCCTGGAGAGCTTCTCCGCAGCGTATAGCGCAAGGCTGAGCGGTGAAGAGGGCTACATGCCTTTTCTTGATTCGTTGATGGGCGAGAGCCTGAACATGACACACGCGTACGCGAACGGTCGTCGCAGTATCGATGGTGTACCGGCGATCTTGGCGAGCATACCGGAGTTGATGGACGAGGCCTTCATCAGTTCTCCCTATGCAAGCCTGCCATTCACATCGTTGGCGAACACCCTGGGACCCGAAGGCTACACGACCAGCTTCTACCATGGTGGTCGCAACGGCACCATGGGATTCGACGGTTTCATCCGGTCGGCCGGATTCTCGCGGTATGTGGGCCTGAACGAATACACCGGTGATCCTACGGACCACGATGGTCATTGGGGCATCCGCGACAAGCCGTTCCTGCAATTCTGGGCGCAGGAACTAGCGAGGGAGAAGGAGCCCTTCCTCAGTTGTATGTTCACGCTGAGCTCCCATCACCCCTACGAACTCCCTTCGGAGGATGTCGATCGTTTTGCTGGTGGCACACAGAAGATCCACCCCACCTTGCGCTACGCGGACGATGCACTGCGCCGTTTCTTCGACACGGCCCGTTCCATGCCCTGGTATGCGAACACCTTGTTCGTTATCACAGCGGATCATACCGCGGACATCGATCGCAGCGGACAGCACTATACCAAAGCCACGGATTATCAGGTGCCACTGCTCTACCACATGCCGGGCCGCATCATGGTGCAACAGCAACCACGCGTCACACAGCATATCGATATCCTGCCCACCATCCTTGACCTGTTGGGGTACGAGAAGCCGTTCTTCAGTTTCGGGCACAGTGCGCTGCGGCTGGAGAGCCCACCCTACGCCGTGATGGCCAGCAACGGTATCTACCAGTGCATCGGTGATCGTTCCCAGCTGCAATTCGACGGCGCAACGGTCCTTGATGCCACAACGCTCAGGGCATCGGAGACCGCTCCGTTCGGAGAGCAGGAGGCTTTAGTGACCGCCGACATGACGCGTCGACTGCAAGCCGCCATCCAACAATTCAATGGCCACATGATCCGTGGTGAACTCGTGGAACGACCATGAAGAC
>DEQO01000080.1:19068-21508 GCA_002360495.1 Flavobacteriales bacterium UBA3364 | reverse complement strand
ACACCGCCACCATCCTCTTCACCGATTTCAAGGGTTTCACACAGTTGAGCGAACAGGTATCACCGGCGGAACTGGTCGCAGAACTGAACACCTGTTTCAAGGTCTTCGATGGCATCATGGGCAAGTACCGCATCGAGAAGATCAAGACCATCGGCGACGCATACATGGCCGCCGGCGGTCTGCAACGCCAGCACCCCAGTGGCGTGGCTGAAGTGGTGTATGCAGCATTGGACATGCAGGACTTCATGGTGCGGCGCAAGGCCGAACGCACGGCGCAGGGCAAGCCCGCGTTCGACATGAGGGTGGGCGTGCACACGGGCCCGGTCGTAGCGGGCATCGTGGGCGTGAAGAAATTCCAGTACGACATCTGGGGCGACACGGTGAACACGGCGAGCCGCATGGAGAGCAGCGGCGAGGTGGGCCAGGTGAACATCAGCGAGGCGACATATGAACTTGTGAAGAATGAGACGGGTCTGACGTTCTCCCCGCGTGGAAAAGTGCAGGCGAAGGGGAAGGGGGAGATGGAGATGTACTTCGTCCGCAAGAACGACTGAACTACCTGGGCTCACCTAGCTTGTTGGGTCATAGGTGGAAACTCCACGGTTCCTGGTGGATCCTATCGGGGTCATCATCATCTATTCGCCGTGCGTCACCCTTTGTAGGGACCTCATCATCCACGCCGCAGGATCGATTATCTTCAGGCCGATGTCACCCGCCGGACCCGCACTTCGCGCTATGGTTTGCAGCACCTTGGTCTGCTGCGTTTCAGCGCTGATCGGTCAGGACGACAACGAACGGGCGGTGGATTCCCTGCGAATCGTCTTGCGGAGCGCACCCTCGGATACGGATAGCCTGCGCATCATGATCGACCTTGCCCCCCTGCTCCATGGTCCGGCAAGAAAGCAGGAGGCAATGCGGGCCTTGGTCCTCGCGAACCGCTGTGTTGTGCGGTATCCTCGTGATAAGGAGCGCTTCACGCGCAGCCAAGCCCATGCATGTTCCAATCTCGGGAGCGGTTACCGCATGATGAACATGGGCGATAGTGCCCTTCACTACTGGGAGATGGGGTTGGGTCATGCCAGTACGATCGGTGATCGGTCCGTCGAGGCGGCCATACGCAACGGAATGGGTGTACTTGCTTATCAGCAGGGCGACATGGATAAGGCAGTGGGCCTGATGAAGCAAGGTCTCGCCATCCGCCTGGAGATCGGAGACACGGCGGACCTCGCCACCTCGTACACCAACCTCGCGGCCATGGAACACATGCAAGGGAACGTGCCGCAAGCCCTCGAATACTACGGCCTGGCCTTGCGCAAGGCGGAAAGGGATACGGATGAGGAAGTGATGTCCGCCCTGTACGTCAACATCGGTGCCCTGCATGAGACCCAAGGTGAGTTGGACAGTGCGCTGGCTGCTTACAGGAAGGCCGTTCCCCTGCTCAAGAAGTTGAAAGGCAACGATGCCTTGGCATTCGCTTACAGCAACATGGCCACAGTGCTGCTGACGAAGCACGATCTCGACGGGGCGGAAGAGAAGGTCCGGGAAGGTCTTGGGGAAGCTCTTAAGGAACACCAATACAATGCCCTGAACGACCTGTACTTCAAATTGAGCAGGATACACGAAGAGCGTCGCCAGTGGGACCAGGCCCAAAACGCTTGTTCCCTGTCACTGGCCTATGCGGATTCCGGAGGCTATGTGCGGGGCATGGCATACGCTCATGTGCAGTTGGCACGGATCGAATGGCTACGTGGCAGACCTGCCGAAGCCTTACGCGAAGCAAAACTCTCCGTTGAGCGGGCCGGCGGTTACCAGGAGTTGAACCTGAAGAAGGACCGCGCGGAACTGCTGGCCGAAATCTATGCCGATCTAGGGGACCACCGCAACGCATACCTCCAATATCGCACGTACAGATCCCTGTCGGACAGCCTGACCAACGAGAAGAACAGGAAGGACCTGATACGAAAGGGGTTCCAGTACGAATACGAAAAACGAGCGGCCGTCCTGCAAGCCGAACGTGAGAAGGAGGAAGAACTGGCCGCGAAGGAGATCGAGAAGCAAAAGGTCATTCGCAACGCTTATGCCGCGTCCGGGGCTCTTGCGTTGCTACTCCTTATAGGCCTGTACCGTCGTTACCGGTTCAAACAACAGGTCAATGACCGCTTGGAAAAGCAGAACCTGATCATCTTGGAGGAGAAGAAGCGTAGCGATGAACTGCTGCTCAACATCCTGCCCGAAGAAGTAGCAGAGGAACTGAAGGACACCGGAGCGGCACAGGCCAAGCACTTCGACACCGCCACGATCCTCTTCTCCGATTTCAAGGGCTTCACCGAGGCCAGTGAGAAGCTGACGCCGCAAGAACTGGTCGAGGAGCTCAACGTTTGTTTCAAGGCCTTCGACAACATCACCGCCGCACGCGGCATCGAGAAGATCAAGACCATCG
>DEQO01000080.1:15527-18873 GCA_002360495.1 Flavobacteriales bacterium UBA3364 | reverse complement strand
ATCAAGACCATCGGCGATGCCTACATGTGTGCTGGAGGTCTGCCGGATCCGAAGTCCTCCTCCCCTGCCGATGTCGTGGAGGCCGCGCTGGAGATGCAGGCCTTCATGAAAACACGCAAGGCCGAGCGCGATGCACAGGGCAAACCCGCCTTCGAGATGCGCGTGGGCATCCACACCGGCCCGGTGGTCGCCGGCATCGTGGGCGTGAAGAAGTTCAGCTACGACATCTGGGGCGATACGGTGAACACGGCCAGCCGCATGGAGAGTAGCGGCGCGGTGGGACAGGTCAACATCAGCGAGGCGACGTATGCGCTGGTGAAGGACACGGTCGTTGCCGAAGCCGGTGTAGCGCCCAACACGCAACACGCAACCCGTCAACCCGCAACACGCCCTGCTTTCACCTTCACGCCGCGTGGCAAAGTGCAGGCGAAAGGCAAGGGGGAGATGGAGATGTACTTCGTGGAACGTGGCCCGGAGCCGTGATCATGGGTTGCGGATGAACCTCCCCGGCCCTTGGCAAGACTTTGGACCGTAGTTCCGACCTTTCGGCAATGCCACGTGTACACCTCCTCATCCTGGGAGCGCTACTGGGTCTCCTTGCGAGGTCCACTGAGGCATGTGGGCAGGAGAGACCGGCGCCGCTCAAGATCGACACCATCGAGCTCGCCTTCTCCAAGATCACCATCAACGACGGCCTCTCCCAGGGCATGGTGGGCACCATGGCGCAGGATCATCACGGCTTCATGTGGTTCGGCACCAAGGACGGGCTGAACCGGCATGACGGCTACACGTTCAGGGTCTTCCGGCACGATGCGGCGGATACCAACACCGTGCGCGAGAGCACCATCAGCGGGCTGCACTGCGACAGACACGGACGGTTGTGGGTGGGCACCGCCACCGGCCTCGACCTGTTCGATGAGCGTACCGAGCGCTTCGTCCACATACCGATCCATCATCCCAAAGGCGATTGGGGCGGCGTGGTCCACATCGTGCTCGACGACAACGGCGACCTCTGGGTCAGTAGTAATCAGGCCTTGGTGAAGCTCACCTTCAGCGAGCCATTCACCGGCTATGAGCTGCCTCGCTTCACCACCACGTGGTACGGCGACGGTTATACCACCATCAGTCGCACGCGTGATGGTCGACTATGGGGCAACATGAACGAGCTCACCTTCCGCATCACCCCGAAGCACGCCGCACCCGATGTGGTGGACACGATCGGCATGATCGACTTTGGCAACGCGAGGGATCAGTTCGGGGCGCTCACCGTGGTGGAGGACACGACGCGCAACAGGCTCCTCGGCATCTACGAGAATGGCATCGTCGAGGTGGAACCCGTCTCCGGGAAGATCACCTACCTCATCCGTGACAGAGAGCGATTGGGCTGGCTGCAGGCGCTCAACCCCGTGATCGACGGCAAGGGCCTCTTGTGGTTCACCACCTTCCGAGGGCTATACCGCTTCGACCCTGATCGAAGGCAGCTTATCTACATCGAGAGTGCCGATCCGGACCTGCGCCCCATGATCAGTACACTGAAGTGGAGCACCATCGACCGCACCGGAACGCTTTGGCTGGGCACCACGGGCTATGGCCTGCTGAAGTACGATGCACGCAAAGAACGCTTCAACAACTGGCCGAGCACCAGCGTGCGCGCGCTCGCCCCGACGAATGACGGACAACTGCTCACCTCGCATTACAACAGTTACCTCACGGTCTTCGATCCGGTGAAGCGGCACCATACGACCGTCATCCGCCAAGTGGGAGATCGATGGCCGTCGATCGCCGCGCAATTGCCAACGCAATACGCGGACATGTCCGTGCAGACCGCTGACGGCGCTTATTGGTCCTACTTCATGTATGGGGTCGTCGGACGATACGATCCCGCCACGGGCCAGCTGGATCTGATCCAGCCACGGATCGAGGACGAGGTGGATGATGGCTTCATCTTTCCGCTGCACATCGGCAAGGACGGCGCACTGTGGACCGGGGGCAACCTGGCGTTCTGGCGCATTGATCCGACCACCAAGGTCTGCACGCCGCACCGATGGCCGGTGCCGGTGATCAACAACCCCTATCCCTTCACCACCGCGGTGCACCACGGGTCTGATGGTGTGCTGTGGATCGGCACGGTGAAGGGCCTGTTGCGCTTCGACCCGAAAACCAACACGTGGAAGACCTATGGCCACGACCCCAAGGACAGCACCTCGCTCTCCATCGAAACGGTGTTCTCCATCTGCCCCGACCCCGCCGATCCGTTGAACGTGCTGTGGATCGGCACCAACGGCGGTGGTCTGAACCGATTCGACGTGCGCACGGAGAAGTTCAAGCGCTTCACCACTCGCCAAGGACTGCCCAACGACGTGGTGTACGGCGTGCTCAGCGACGATCAGGGCAACCTGTGGATGAGCACCAACAAGGGCCTCGCTCGTTTGGATCCGCGCACCAACACCTTCCGCAACTTCAATGCTGGCTCAGGCCTGCAGAGCGATGAGTTCAACCGCCACGCCTATTGCAAGGACAAGCGGGGATGGCTCTACTTCGGAGGGGTCAGCGGCTTCAACTACTTCGATCCGCGTGCGCTGGAGCAGGACAGCACGCCAGTGGATGTCCGTATCACCGACATCCGTTTGCTCAACAAGCCGGTGACGTTCGGTACACCGGGATCACCGCTGGAGCTACCGGTGCACCTGAGCTCGGGCATGGAGATCCCGTACGACGCGAACATGGTGACGTTCACTTTCGCCACCATGGAGTTCGCCTCGCCCGAGCTGCATGAGTACCGGTACATGCTGGAGGGATTCGATGCGGAATGGATCGATGCGGGCACCACGAACAACGCGGTATACACGAACCTCGACCCCGGCACTTACACCTTCCGCGTACGCGGACGCAACCGCGATGGCATCTGGGCGCAGAAAGGAACGTCCTTCACGCTGAGTGTGCTTCCACCATGGTGGCGTACCTGGTGGTTCTATGCGTTGTGCGGTATCGTGGTGATCGGTGGCACACTGCTCTACATCCGCAGCTTGCGCGTGCAGAAAGTGGTGCTGGAACACACCGTGGCCAACCGCACGCGGGAACTGAAGCATGAGAAGGACCGCAGCGAGGAGCTGCTGAAGAACATCCTTCCGGAGAACGTGGCCAATGAGCTGAAGGTGCGGGGTGCCGCCGAGGCGCGCCACTTCGACCAGGTCACGGTGCTCTTCAGCGATTTCCGCGAGTTCACCCGGATCACGGAACAGTTCTCCCCTGCCGAGCTCGTGGAGGAGCTCAACGTCTGCTTCAACGCCTTCGACCGCATCATGGAGAAGTATGGCGTGGAGAAGATCAAGACCATCGGCGATGC
>DEQO01000080.1:0-15331 GCA_002360495.1 Flavobacteriales bacterium UBA3364 | reverse complement strand
CCATCGGCGATGCGTACATGGCGGCCGGCGGCGTGCCCGACCCCAGCGGCGGCTCGCCCCTCGCCGTGGTGCTCGCGGGTCTGGAGATGCAGCAGATCATCAAGGAGCGGCAAGCAGAGCGGAAAGCTCAAGGCAAGACCGCCTTCGAAATGCGCGTGGGCATCCACACCGGGCCCGTGGTGGCCGGGATCGTGGGTCGGCGCAAGTTCCAGTACGACATCTGGGGCGACACGGTGAACACCGCCAGCCGGCTGGAGACCGCTGGTGAAACGGGCGAGGTGAACATCAGCAGCGCCACCTACGCCTTGGTGAAGGACGCGCCCGAGCTACAGTTCAGTGCACGGGGGCAGGTAAGCGCCAAGGGCAAAGGCGAGCTGGAGATGTACTACGTGCGCGCTCGATCGATACAAGCCATCGTGGATGCGGAGCCCGTGAAGCGCGAGCCCGAGACCGCCATGACACCAGCCGAGCTGATCGCTGAGGATGCCGCACCCGCGGAGGAGACCGATGCGAGCCCGGCCTTGAGCCACCTCAGTATCCTGCTGGCCGAGGACAACGAGTTCAACGCCATGGTGGCGCAGGGTCACCTGGAGAACTGGCTGCCGCACACGAAGCTTACCCATGTGCTGAACGGAGCGCTCGCCGTGGAGGCCTTGCGGAGTAACGCGTTCGACCTGGTGCTCATGGACATCCAGATGCCCGAGCTGAATGGCTACGATGCGGCCAAGGCCATACGCGCGCTGCCCGGTGACCGGTCGCGCACGCCGATCATCGCCATGAGCGCCAACGTGATGAAGGCCGAGATCGATCGGTGCATGGAGGCCGGTATGAACGCCTTCGTGCCCAAGCCCTACAAGAAGGAGCAGCTGTTGGATGCGATCGCGATGGTGATGACCAACAGGACACCCGAGGTCTGATGCGCAGCGTGCTTCGCATCGGATGTGCCGTCTTGCTTCTGGCCGCTTGTGATCAGGATGCTGATGTGCCAAGCAGTACTTCCGCATCGCGCATCGTGGAGGCTCGTGGCCGCGTAACGCCGATCAACTCGTCCAACGCGCCCGACACGGTCGCCTTGTTCCCGGAAGTGCTGCTGCCCGCGCCGCGCTTCACCCCGACCGATCCTGCCAATGCGGGTGCGATGGCGCACATGCGCACCTACACCACCGACGACGGCCTGCCGATGGATGACATCATGTGCGGGACGCTCGACCGCAACGGCATGCTGTGGTTCGGCACCAACGGCGGTGGCATCACGCGCTATGATGGACGCTCGTTCACCAATTACTCCACCGCCGATGGCCTGCCGGACAACGTGATCCTCTCACTGCTCAGCGACTCACAGGGCAACTTGTGGATCGGCACCAGCACCGGCGGCCTGAGCAAGTACGATGGCCGCAGCTTCAGGACGGTCGAGCTGAACGACGCGACAGGCCTTGCAAAAGGGGTCAGGAGCATCGTTGAGGATGGAACAGGCAATATCTGGTTCGGCACGCGCGGACGGGGATTGTACAAGTACGATGGCTCGAGCTTCACGAACTATACGGCCGACGACGGCCTCGGCGGTGACCACATCCGCAAGATTGCACCCGCGCAGGACGGCACACTGTGGGTCAGCACTCTTCATGGCGTTGCGCGCTTCGCAGACGGTCGCTTCACCGCGTACACCAAGTCCAACGACCGATCACTGGCCGGCGTGGAGGGGATCGTCAGCACCGATGATCGCACGGTATGGTTGGGCCACGCGAAGGGCGGTGTTACGCGATGCACCGTTGCAGAAGGCGAGCCACTCTTCACCGACTATCCTGTTGTGTCGGAACTCAATCTGGAGTTAGCGGTCATTCTATTGGCGACCGTGCAACCATTAAACTGACTAACAAAAAATGAAAAGACAAGCCATCGCTTCAGCAAAATCAAAAGAGGTGCAACGCCACCCACAAGCCAACGCACAGTTGCACCACATTTGCTTTTGCTCCTACGCACAACGACCATACGCAGACAACGATTTATTTCAATACTTTTAAGGACAAAAAATAGAAATGTATTCAACCTTAAAAAAACATACTTACATATTACTTGACCCATCCGAAGGAGGAAGTTTTTGGGATAAACTAATTGACGGTTTTATAATTTCTTTGATTCTACTAAATGTTATCGCTGTTATTTTTGAGACAGTTGACAGTTTGTTTTTGGCTTACGGTTCATTGTTCAAAGCATTTGAAATATTTTCAGTGTGCTTTTTCACTCTTGAATATGTTTTAAGAGTTTGGACTTGCACTTACATTGACAAATTCAAACACCCCGTAACTGGACGACTTAGATATATCTTTTCGTTTGGCTCACTCATAGACTTACTTGCAATTGTGCCGTTTTATCTACCTCTTTCAACAATTTATGACTTCCGTTTTGTAAGAGTATTTCGCCTAATAAGATTTTTGAGAGTTTTTAAATTAGGCAGGTATTTAAACGCAACGAGAATTATTTCAAATGTTTTCAAATCCAAAAAAGAAGAATTGGTTTTGTGCTTAGTGATAACACTTACTTTAATTGTTGTTGCATCAAGTCTTATGTATTTTGTAGAACACGATGCACAACCAGATAAGTTTTCAAGCATACCTGAAACAATGTGGTGGAGTGTAACCACACTAACAACTGTTGGTTACGGAGATGTTTTTCCTATTACTGGATTAGGAAGAATTTTGACAGCTTGTATTTCAATTCTTGGAATTGGAATGTTTGCTTTACCTGCGGGAATTTTAGCATCGGGATTTTCAGCCGAATTTCAGAAATTAAAAAAAGAGAAAAACACTTGTCCGCATTGTGGCAAGGAATTAACTAATAAAGAATAACAGATATGGCTTTCCGTTTCAGAAAAAGAATTAGAGTAATGCCAGGTATTTATTTAAACCTTGGCAAAAATGGTGTTAGCACTACAATTGGTCCGAGAGGAGCAAATATAAATATTGGTAAAGGCGGAGCTTACTTAAATACAGGCATTCCCGGAACAGGCTTTTCAAACAGAGAAAAATTGTTTGGCGGAAAATCAAATAATCCCAATCCGAGTTTCAATAGTAATGACCAGACATTAGTTGAAGAACCAATAGGTGAACAAGAATTAAAAACGAGTGATGGATTAATTGGCTTAAAAGAACACATTGAAGAAGCGAGAAAAGACAGACAAGAACTAATTAACGAAATAAAGCAAACGCAAGAAAATCTGAACCAATTACAAACTGATTTAGAGAAAAAACAAAACGGTTTTTTCTCTAAGCTATTTACAAAAAAGGAAACAGTAGAAAATCTTGAAAAAGAAGTTGAAGAAACAGCATCGTATTTAGAAGATATAAAAAAACAATACGATGAAAGTCAAGCAGACATAAACATTCATTTTGACGAAGAACTTGAAGACCAATACAAAAAAGTTGTTGCTGCGTTTAAACAACTCACAACTTCAAACAAAATTTGGGACATTACAACCGAAATAGCCAACAACGAAACCAAGTCAGCCGCTAAAACAACAGTAAGCAGACAAGAAGTAAAATTCAACACGGAGAACATTGACTTTATTAAATCTGCGTTTCCTGCATTTCATTTTCAAAACGCAAACGGAAGTCAAATTTTCATCTACCCTGCATTTGTATTGACAATTGACACAGCTAAAAATTTATCGCTTATTGACATCAAGGAACTTAATTTTTCTTTTAGACCACAAAAGTTTTTAGAGAGTAAAGAAACTATTCCATCTGACACAAATATAATTGACCATACTTGGGCAAAAGTGAATAAGAATGGAACACCTGATATGCGATTTGTTGGAAACTATCAAATTCCAGTTGTAAAATATGGCGAGTATCAACTGACTGCCAGCAATGGATTAAGTGAAGCCTATAACATAAGCAACTTTGAATTTGCTGAAACCTTTGCAAATGAATTTTTGACTTATGTTTCAATGCTGAAAAACCCTACGGGTTTTTCGGCTACTGATACTAATTCAAGTGCAATCGTTTCACAGCAGGAGTTTGAGAAGATTAAAATTTTTGCTGACAAGCACGTTCAATTAGTTGTAAAATTGGAGACCAATAAAGCGTTCCTAAACAACATTTATCAATCACAGACAGTTAAAGACCTGCCATTTGAAACACCGAAAGAAATGTTGCATTTCTTTTTCGTTCTTGATTTGATGAAGTGTTTCAGTTTAACGGCTGACATTACAGATTTGAAGTCAAAAGAGGCATTTGCTTTACTCTATACAATTTCAAAAAAGAACGGATTAGAAATTGAGAATTACGCACAACATAAAATGTTGTATGATGATAAATTGCTTTCTACTTATGATGCAATGTATCAATCGTTGAAATCTCAAATTGAAATGCAAATGAATGACAGTGCTATGTTCCGACTTTCATTGTTGCTTTCTGCTTATGACAAAGACATACAAGAACAATATCTTTCAAATTTATATCGCTTCGCTTCCATTGTCGTGAAAATTGATGGCACAGTTACCAAAGAAGAAGAAGCGGCATTGAAAAAAATAATGAGCCTTAATGCTAAGTCAGAAGAAAAAAACAAAAGTGATGAAGCCCCCAAAACAAAAGGTAAAGTTTCAGAACCACTAAGCCAAAAAACAGTTGATGAAGCATTAGAAGATTTAAACAGCTTGACAGGTTTAACAGCAGTTAAAGAAGAAATAAAATCCTTAATCAACTTTATCAAAGTTCAAAAAGCACGAGAGGACAAAGGTTTTAAATCTTCTTCCCTTTCATACCACATCGTATTTACGGGTAATCCAGGAACAGGCAAAACAACTGTTGCAAGAATTGTTGCTCAAATATATAAAGCACTTGGCGTTCTTCAACAAGGTCAACTTGTAGAAACAGACCGTTCAGGACTTATTGCAGAGTATGTCGGACAGACCGCAGTTAAAGTAAACAAGACGGTTGACAGTGCTTTAAATGGAGTTCTTTTCATTGACGAGGCGTATTCAATTGTTGGTGATACGCAAGACAGTTTTGGAAAGGAAGCTGTTTCAACTCTTATTAAGAGAATGGAAGATGACCGTGATAAATTAATAGTTGTTCTTGCTGGCTACACAAAAGAGATGCAAGACTTCATTGAAACAAATCCGGGTTTTAAATCACGGTTCAATCGTTACATTGACTTTACAGACTACAAACCAGACGAGCTACTTTCAATATTTGAAGGGCTTTGTAAAAAACTTGACTATAAACTTACAGACGATGCAAAGGCTAAACTGACAACTATTTTTACAACGGCTTACAACAACCGTGACAAATCATTTGGCAACGGACGCTTTGTGAGAAACACATTTGAGAAATCAATGGAGCGACAAGCAAACCGAATTGCAAGTGTAGCTGACCTAACAGATGAAGTATTAACAACAATAACAGCAGACGATGTTCCAGACAAATAAGCCAACGCATTTGGTGGCACATTTGCTTTTTTTCCAAAACACAAAGCCAAGCAAGAAAAGCAAAAGAGCCACCAAGCAAACGCACAACGACACAGCAAAATGACACGACAACTGACGACAGAAAAAGAAGAACGAACCGCTAACATCGGTTTTGCGAAATGGCGGGTGACGTGCTTCTATGACAGTTTAGTGCTTAACCAAAGTGCAGTGCTTCGATTGAACTTTAGTGCTGAAAATCCGCCACTTCGCAAAGCCGAAAAACGGTAAACGCACTCGCACATACGGATAATGGCACGGAGGCGATATGGGTCGGCAGCAAGGCGCATGGAGTGACGCGGTTCGAGCCGAGAACTGATGCGGCGCCGATGGTCCAGCGCTTCACCACGGCCAACGGCATGGCGGGCAACGATATCCTGAGCATAACCGCGGATGCCCGTGGCGACCTCTGGTTCGGGATGCGCGGCGCCGGCCTCTGCCAGTACCGTGGCGAAGCGTTCGCCGGCTACACCAGCTTCAGGCCCGTCAGTCTGGCCGAGGACAAGTATGGCGTGCTGCATGCGGGCACCGCGGGTGGCATTGCGCGGCGCGAAGGCGACGGTTTCAGCGAATGGCATCCTGAAGGGGGCTTCGCGAGCTGGATGTACAGCGTGAGCACCGATGCACAAGGCCGGGTGGGCTTCGCCGAGAACCTCGCCGACCTGAACCGTGCCGGATTCACCAAGCTCGAGGGCGACAAGGTGCGCGTGCTCGGAGCGGATGCCCCACGCAAGGACATCTTCTGGAGCATGCACGACCGCCGAGGCCGGCTCTGGCTTGCAGGAAGGCGCGGCATCGAACGATGGAGCGAGGGGGCCAGTGTGCGGTATGCGACGAAGCAAGGCCTGGGGAACATCAATGGGCTCTGCCTGCTCGAGCGCCGCGATGGCTCCATCTGGGCGGGCACCGATGGCGGCGGCCTGTCGCGCATCGACAGCACATCGATCACCACATGGACCACCGAAGAGGGCCTTCCCAACAATGTGGTGTGGTGCATGGCCGAGGATGCGGCAGGCGTGTTGTGGATCGCCACGCTCGGTGGCTTGGTCCGGTACGATGGCAACGGTTTCCTCACGTTCACCACCGAGCACGGCCTGCCGGACGACAACATCAACCAACTGCTGATCAGCAAGGACGGAACGCTCATGGTCGGCACACTGAAAGGCATCGCGGTGCTCACCGGCTGGATCGGTGCTCAAGGCGGACCGGTGCTCATCAGCGAATCGCTGCATGCTTCTGGGAACGAGGAGGTCGAGAAGCTCGAACCCGTCTTCGAGGTGTACAATTCGGCCACGGGCTTTCCGGTGAAGGATGTACAGACATCAGAGCGGTCGCTCTTTGAGGACAGCCAGGGCATCGTGTGGATCGCCACGGGCAGTGACAAGTCCGGGCTGGTGCGCTTCGACCGCGATGCCCTCCAGAGCTTCAAGCTCAACCGTATCGATACAATGAGTGTCCGGATGCAGCTGCTCTCGATCGGCCTGAACAACGAACCGGTATGCTGGTACCATCTCCCGGGCGTCGAGTACGATAGCACGACCATTGCGCAGCAGGAGAAGCGCGTGTTCGGCCGTGCATTGAGCAATGCCGAGCGATCCGCGAAGCAGCGAGCATTGCGCGGTGTGGGCTTCACCGGCATCGCTTCGCACTTCGCGCTGCCTGAAGGCCTGCAGCTGAACTACCGCAACAATCGCGTCAGCTTCGAATTCGTCGGCGTGGAGACGGCACGGCCTGAAGCGCTGATGTACCAGTACATGCTCGAGGGCTACGATGAGCAATGGAGCGCACCGTCGCTAGGGAACGTCGCCACCTATGGAAACATCCGCGAAGGCGACCACACCTTCAAAGTGAAGGCCAGGAGCCCTTCAGGGGAGTGGGGCGCTCCGCTGGAGTACCGCTTCACGGTGCTGCCGCCCTGGTACCGCACCTGGTGGGCTTACATCGGCTACGTGATCCTCGCGGGCAGCGTGATCATTTTCATCATTCGCCGTCGCACGGCGGTGCTGAAGGCCCAACGTGACAAGCTGGAGCGCACCGTCTCCCAACGCACCGAGGAGCTGCGGCTGAAGAAGGAGGAAGCCGACGAGCAACGGCGACGCGCCGAGCTGAGCGAGAAGGCCAAGGAGCGCTTCCTCGCCAACATGAGCCACGAGATCCGAACGCCGATGAACGCGATCATGGGCATGAGCGAGGTCCTCAGGGACCGGCCGCACGCGCCAGAGCAGGGGAAGTACCTGAACGCCATCGCGCAGAGCAGCGGGAACCTGCTGGTCATCATCAACGACATCCTCGACCTCACCAAGATCGAAGCGGGCCGCATCGACTTCGAGCAGGTGCCCTTCGAGCCGCGCAATGTGGTCGGCAACGTGCGGGACGTGCTACAGTTCAAGGCCGATGAGAAGAAGATCGTGCTTGGGGTGGAGTTCGCGGCGGACGTGCCGGAGATGCTGGTCGGCGATCCCATCCGCCTCAACCAGATCGTGATGAACCTGTGCGGCAACGCTATCAAGTTCACGGAACACGGCTCGGTCACGATCCGCGTTCATCGCAGCGATGACCCCCGGAATGGACCGTCGCATACCCGCTTGGTGATCGACGTGATCGATACCGGCATCGGCATCCCGGAGGACCGCGTGGACAAGATTTTCGAGGAATTCACCCAGGCGTACAGCGACACCACCCGCAAGTACGGTGGCACGGGCCTGGGCCTCACCATCAGCAAGCGGCTCACCGAACTGCAAGGTGGCAGCATCACCGTGAAGAGCGAGCGGGACAAGGGGAGCACGTTCACGGTGAGTATCCCCTACGCCATAGCGGACTAGAGCGCGGCCCGGGCGACGACCGACCAATATCAGGAACGGACACCGCGCGAAGGGCCTTAGCGGTTTGTGCATCCTCCTCGCCGAGGATACGAATTCAATGCGTGGGCGGTGCGGGGCGAACTCGCCGATGAGATCCCGGCGGGCAGGTGGATGTCGCAGCGACGGGTTGCATCACCGTAGGAACGGCGCGAGCGAACCGCTATAGGTAAGCATGATGGATATGCAGATGCCGGAAATGAACGCCCACGATGCCACCAAGGGTAGGAGCCGGAACACCCCGATCCGTATGGGCACTTTGGAATTGTTGCAGTACGCGCCGGACGCGGGACGTATTCGCTTCGGCCCATACCTCCGTAGTTTCGCGGCCCCATGTCCTCCGCGATCGAAGTCAAGAACCGCAAGGCCGGGTTCGAGTACCACCTGCTCGACACCTACGAATGCGGCATCGTGTTGATGGGGTCCGAGATCAAGAGCATCCGGAACAACGGTGCCACGATCGGCGAAGCCTTTTGCGCATTCGTGGGCGACGACCTCCTGGTCCGGGGGATGCAGATCAACCCGTACGGCTCCAATCCACATTACGTGCACGAGCCGAAACGGGACCGTAAACTGCTGTTGCACCGGAAGGAATTGGACAAACTCCGCAAGAAACTGAAGGATGTGGGTATGACCATCGTGCCGGTTCGCCTGTTCATAGCCGAGAACGGTTTCGCCAAATTGGAGATCGCGCTGGCCAAGGGCAAGAAGCTCTACGACAAACGCGATAGCCTGAAAGCGAAGGACGTCCAGCGCGACATGGACCGCGAAAGCTGACCCCATGGATTGGCGCGCCCACATCGCTCGCTACGGCCAACGGTGGTTCCCCGGTGAGCCATGGGCGAAGTGGACCTTCCTCGCTCTATGGTTGCTGGCCGCCGTGCTCCGCTTCTGGGACCTGTCACACCTTCCCTATACGCATGATGAACTGAGCGCCCTGGTGCGCATCTACCCTACCCTGTGGGAGACCATCCAGCGCGGGGTGATCGAGTTGGACACGCACCCACCTGGTGTGCAAGTGTTCGAATGGGCTTGGACGAAGCTGTTCGGGATGAATGAGCCCATCGTGAAGCTCCCGTTCATCGTGCTCTCGCTGGTAGCGCTTTTCCTGCTTTACCGGTTCGCGCTGAAATGGACCTCCGCTCCCACTGCGTTGGCGACCATCGCACTGCTGACCGCGATGCAGTACACGGTGATGTATGCTCAAGTGGCCCGTCCGTATGCGATCGGCCTCTTCACCACGGCATTGCTTGCCGACCAGCTCACGGGCTACCTCGCTTCCGGCCGTCGCCGACAATTGGCCATGGTCGGCGTGGCGTCGGTATTCAGTGCCTACACCCATCATTTCGCGCTGCTGCTGGCCGGACTTATGGTGTTCACCGGCTTGCTCCTTATCCAGCGACAGCAACGCAAGGCATACCTGATCATGTGCACGATCGCCATGGTCGCCTACCTGCCCAACCTCCCCATCTTCCTGAAACAGCTTTCGCTGGGCGGACTCGCCGAATGGCTGGCAGCACCGGACAAATACTGGCTGAGCGACCATCTACGATGGCTCACGCATTTCTCCACCCCGTTCGCCGTGCTGGTGACCGGTGTTGTCGCATTGGCGTTGTTCCTCCGCCTCCAACAACGGTTGGGCGCGGACCCCTCGCGTTGGTTCCTTCCGTTGTGGGGCTTGTTGCCCTTGCTCATCGGTATCGCGTACAGTCTTTGGCGGGCACCGGTGATCCAGTATTCCATGCTGCTGTTCAGCTTTCCGTATGTCCTGATCGCCCTTTTCGCCGGTTTGCGCGGCCTTCCCCGACCCGCGGCCATGGCCATACCGTTGCTGCTGGCGCTCTTTGCAACGCATTCGCTGGTGTTCCAACGACACCACTACGGTCTTTTCTACACATCGAAGTACGGATCCATGGTAGACCGGGGTGTTGAGGCCCTGCGTAAGCATGGTCCGGAGAACACATTGATCCTGTATGACGCGCCGGAACCGCAGATCCAGTTCTACCGGAGATCGATGGGCCTTGCTGAAAGCGAATTCCCTTACGTTCAACTGCGTGGTGACGTGAACGCGGGCCAATTGGACGACCTGCTCCGTAGATCCAAAGGAAAGGTGGTGGTCCTTGGGGTCAGCAATGGCTCCCGTGGGGAACATGCCGCACGGATACAGGCACATTTCCCCTATCTATGGGAGCGTTTGGATCTTCCGGAGGGCCAGGTGATGGTCCTCGCTGACCGCCCTGGCTACGTGTCGATCAACGACCGGTCCCTCATCGCAGAAGCATCGCCGGAGAAGCGTACCATGAATGATTGGGACATCCACACCGACCTTCCGGTTATCAGGGACAGTAGTGGGCACCCGACCGCTTGGGATCTCAACGGCCGTACGTTCGGTGTCGCCTGTCGAATGGACCTTACCAGGGAAATGCTGGATCCACGCGACTTGTTCGAGGTGGTCGTGGACGTGGAGGCGCCGGACACGATCACGGACCTGGGCGTGATCATTGAACTGGTGATCGGGGATAGCACCGTGCTCTATCGCAGCGCCGAGTTGGACCAATTCCCGCGTGGCGGTCCCGTCAGCCTGGTGATCGCAGCTGCACGCGCCGATGTACAGCGCGGCCCGTACCGCGTTCTGATGGGAACTTACATCTACAACCGCGACAATTCACCCGTCCTCGTGCAGAGGATGCGGATCTACCGGCGCGAAGCCAATCCCGTGCAATACGCGTTGTTGCATCCGGTTACCCGCCTGGCACGGACCCCGTGAACGAGCAAGGGCCGCCTAGCGGCGGCCCTTGCATCATTTCCGGGTCAGGATCAGAGCTTGAAGCTGAGGCCGACGCCCAAGGTTTCCTTGAACTGCGTATCCGGACCGAGATAGGGAATGCCCTCAGCGTCCGTTTTCGGCAGTTGCGTATCGTGGTCGTAGAGCAGCAAGGTGTTCAGGGTGGCGGCGAACCATTCGTTCACCTTGAAGGTCCAGAGCGTCTCCCAGGTCACGTCCATGTTCTGCGGGTTCCGCAGGTAGTTGCTGAAGACATCCCCACGGGTCATGAAGGTGATGTTCTCCGCCAGTGTGGTGGTGTACTGCAGGCGGAAGTAGCCCCCCAACTCCAATTCGCTGGTGCTGCCGTTCTTCACACCATAGATCCGCAGTTCCGGATCGGTGGAACCATAGAAAAGCGTCTCATCCATTACCGTTACCAAACGCGCGGTAGCAGGTGAGAAGAAGACCGAGAGCTTGTCATCGGGCTTGTAGTCCAAACCCAGACCAAGCAGCGTGTAGGAAGGTGAAAGAAAGTTCGAGATGCGGATATCATCCGCATTGAAACCTTCGGTGAACTGGGTCTTGAATTGGAACAACGCAGCGAGATAGATCGCCTTGTTCAACTCGTAGCCGTACTTCGAATTCAGTTCGATGCGGTCATCGGTCTTGCGGGGCTCCGTACCATCATGGACGTGCTGACCGCCGAAGGCGAGCACCAGACTGTTATCCCAGGCCCTGCGGTCCTTTTTCCAATTCGCTATCCCGTTGAACATGGCTATACCGCTCACGGAGCTGAACCCACCAGCGGACCAGTTGGTCAGGCTCACTTGCGTCATGTTGATGTTGAACACACCGCTCTTGGTCCACAGCTTGCCCGTGGTATCCGCAGCGGAGCGGGCAAGCATCGCCTTGGTGCTGGCGCTGCGTGACGTGGTATCGATATCGTTCTGTGCCACGACCTGTGGGACAATGGCCAAGGCAAAAAGCATCGTAAGGTTCCGGAACATGCGGTCCTAGTTGGTTTGGTTGGTGACGAACATACTTGGTTGGGGGCCTTTGATGCCTGCGGCTTGCAGAGCTTGGATACCCTCTTCGAGGATGCCAAAATAAACCGTCCAGTAGTCCTTCGGATCGCACCACGGCCGAACGGCGAGTTCGATGCCTTCGATGTTCAGTTTGGCCACGGCGATGGTCGGGGCGGGTTCGGGAAGTACGTGCTTGTTGGACTTCATGACGCCTTCCAGCACCTGCCGGGCCTTATCGATGGACTCGTTGTAATTGAGCCCGAAGGTGAGATCCACACGCATTTTCCCATCGGCGCTGTAGTTCACGATATTGCCATTGGCCATGGCCCCATTGGGGACGATCGCGGTCTTGTTCTCAGGCGTCAACAACACCGTGGTGAAGATCTGGATCTCCTTAACGGTACCCAGCACGCCCTGCGCCTCGATCAGGTCACCGAGTTTGTAGGGCTTGAACAGGAGGATCAACGTACCACCGGCAAAATTCGCCAGCGTTCCTTGCAACGCCAGACCGACGGCCAGGCCCGCCGCACCTATGATGGCCACGAAGCTGGTCGTTGCCACACCCATCATCTGTATGGCGGTTATGAAGAGAAGGACCTTGAGCGAGATCGTGACCAGGCTGTGCAGGAACCGTTTCAAGGTGGGTTCGACCCCGCGGCGGTCGAGCACCGAGTTCAGCAACCGCGCAAGCATGCGGATCAGCATACCGCCCACCCAAAGGACAAGGAGGGCCATGACCACTTTGGGGGCATATTCCAATGTCAGGCTCCAAGCTTTCTGGCTCCACTGGTCCAGTTGGCCTATCGGTTCGTTCATCGTAAATGGATTTGAGGTGTAAACATAGACCACCGCCGTCGATGGCCCGGTTGATGGTGCGCTACGAAGCTTTGCCGCTGTCCGGGGTGAGGATCTCGATGCGCTCGGTCACCAAGCGGCTCGAAGGGATCAATACTTCCTTGTCGCCGACCCGCAGGGTCATGCACACGCTATCGATGCGGACAATGGTCCCTTCGTCCTGCGCCACCCGCACCACCATCCCCGGCTTGAACCGTTCCGATCCATAGTAGCTGCCCAGGATGTTCGTGAGGATATCGCGAGCCGCGAAACCGTAGGCCACGGCAAAGGCGAGCAAGAGGCCGGCCAGGATGATCTGGATGTTGGCGGTGATCAAGGTGGTATCCACACCGGCCACGTTCAATGCGGTGATGGACGCGAAAATGATGGCGATGCCCGCCAGCACCCGGGCCACCACTCGCCCACCGGCAAGTCCTGTGGCATGGCTGAATTGCTGGATCACCTTGTTGAGCTTGTCACCGCCCCAGACACCGAAGACGAAAATGGCCAGTGCCGTGAACAAGGTCGGCACATAGCCGAACACTTTCTGGATGGCCAGGCTCACGAGGTCCATACCCATTATGTCAGCTGCCGCCAGGAAGAACACCAGGAGCGTTATCCAAGAGACCACCACGGCCAGTAGCTTGCCAAAGGACAGCCCGCCGAAACGGCCCACGGCCTTGTTCAAGCCCGAGCGATCGGCCAGCGGATCAAGGGTGCTCGTGCTGATCCGTTCCACCATCCACTTCAGGATCCTGGCCATCAGCCAGCCGATCAACAGCACCACAAGGCCGCTGAGGATACCGGGAACGTGGTCCATCACCCCGCCGAAATAGGTCAGGAAGGCTTGTTGGATGCGCTGTCCGACGAATTCAAAGTCCATGATCGCTGGCTGGGTTAGGTGGGGTCCGAAGGAGGAGGGGTTCGATCACCGGACCGCGAAGATGCACTTCGCCCGAGGATCCTGACATTCTCGAAGAGGGCGCTTCCGGGATCGGCCACGAAGAGTTGTACCACACGCATGAGCAGCATCACCATCTTCACGCTGCCGAGAACGTCGGTGCGCAAGTTGTCCGGTGGCAGGTCCGTGGACCGGATGATCTTGAACGGATTCTCGCTCATGGCTCTTCCCGGTAGAGTTGGTGATACTTCGCCAAGGCCCGCTCACGGGCCCTGAGGACCCTCATCTTCACTGCACTTTCCGAAAGGACGAGTACGTCCATCATGTCCTTGATGGAAAGTTCGTCCTGGTATTTCATCAAAAGCATGGCACGGTCGGCTGGATCGAGGGCCTCCAGTACCGTTGAAAGCCTGTCGGCCCGGAGCGAGAGCAGTTCGATCTCGTACCGGTCCTCGGCCATATCCGTTGCCCCGGTCTCCTCGTCCACATCGCTGGTGCGATTGCGCTGGGTCTTGCGCAGATGGTCCAAACAGTAATTGTAGGTGATGCTGTAGAGCCAGGTGCCGAACTTGGAACGATGGTCGAACTTGGCCAGGCCTACGAACGCCTTCAGGAAGATGTCGTGGGTGAGATCGTGCGATAGGTCCTTGTCCCGTGTCATCCCCACGCATTTCTGGAACACCTTGGCCGAATAACGATCGTACAGCATGCCGAAGCGGTCCGCGTCCATGGAACGCTGAAGTTCCATGACGAGATCCTCGTCGGATAGCGGTATCGACGGCGTTGCTTTCCTCTTGAAGAGCACCTGGGGAGCGATGTCGGCTATTGGGACGCCGACCCGGCTAGAAGGTCACTTCGCCGCTGGGGCGAGATCCTGATCGGGGATTACGACCGCCGTGGGTGGAACGATCCGCAGGTACGGATGTCCGCAAGCCACGTGGCAGGTTGTGCAGGTGTTGGCCAGTAGACCGGCGTCGGCATGCATGGCGGCCACGCCTTCCTCCTTCAACTTCTTCTCCAACCCTTCCAGGGTGGCCAGTCCATAGGTGCGCATGTGGGCGCTGATGTCAATGCCCTCGTCCACCACGCGTGCAAGGGCGATCTCTTCCATGGCCTCCTCCATCTCGTGCAGATAGAAGCCCGCCAGTTCCGCATTGCCTGCATGCCCTGCGGCCCACCACTTCTGATGGTAACGCTGGATGCGGCCCATGTGGACGGCCACTTCGACCTCTTCGTGCTCCTCGGTTGCTTCAGGGGCGTGTTGCGAGGGGGCCTTGGTCCCGGTGGGCTCCGGTGTGCGCACCAGGCTGAACAGGGCGACTACCAACGCCAGAGCGGAGAGGATCAAGGGAAGTCGGCGCATGTGCGGATGGGACAGCCCCGGTGGTCACCCCCATCGTGATCTCCCGCAAATGTGTGGGTTCCGGGGGTGACGACCGGGGCTGTCGTGGGCAATACTGGATTCGAACCAGTGACCCCTAC
>DEQO01000172.1 GCA_002360495.1 Flavobacteriales bacterium UBA3364 | reverse complement strand
AGCTTCAGATTCTGGTTGGTACGCAACACATTGCCATCCGCGTCCACTACGATGTCAAGGACCACCTTTCCGGCAACGGATGGTTTTTCGTTGATCACGGGCTTGTACCTCACCGAACGACCGGTAAGGTTGAAACCCATGCCGTCCGCACCAGGACCTGCGCCGGAACCATTGCCGGTCCCTGTTCCGCCGCCGGTACCACCGGTCCCGTTGCCATCACCACCCGGCGTTCCATCGGGGCGACCCGCGTTACCGGGCTTCCCATCATTTCCCTCGCCGGGTTTACCCTTCGTATTGAAGAGGGCGTTCATCTTGTCCTTCGCCGCTTGCTCCAGTTCTTCGGCCGTAGGCTTGGGTTTCACGGGCTTCGGCCGATCCGGCTTGGGCTTGGGTTGCACCTTGGGGTCTTCCGGTTTCGGAACGGCTACGGGCGATCCCGGATCCTCTTCGGTCAGCAGGTTGTCCTCACTGTCGTCCACAGGTGCGGGAGCCACATTCGTCCGTTCCGGCTCCATGCTTTCATTGTTGTCTCCCTGTCCCACATCACTGTAGCCTAGATCCACCGTCATGCCGCCGCCACCACCTGCTTCCGGGAAGGGCGGAATGGGCGTGATCAGTTTCCACAGGATGAACATCAGGCACAAGAGGCCGTGGAACAGGACGGTCGCCGTAAAGGCGATGCCCTTGCGCTTGTTGGCGTTGTCCTGTGCGATCACCATGGCCTATGCACCGCTGGGCATTTGTGTGGCGAGCACCATTTTCACCTTCAAACGGTTGCCAATGGTGAGCACGTCCACAAGGTCCTGTACACTCAATTCCTGGTCGAAGCGCAAAACCACCGTCGGTTGATCGAACCCGGCGAGCTTGGCCTGAAGTGCAGCTTCCAGTCCTTCGAAGGGAACGGGCTCTTTGTCAATGGAGTAGGTGTGCTCCTTGGTAACCGACACGGTAACCGGTTGTTTGGTCATTTCAGTGCTCTGCTTGCTCTTGGGCAGGGTCAGCTTCACCACGTTGGGATTGGCGAGCGTGCTAACGATGAGGAAGAACAGCAACAGGAAGAACATGATGTCGTTCAACGACTCAGTGCTCACCTCCGCGTGTTCCCGCCGGTGTTTGCGCAATCGCATGGCTTACTTCTTCAAGGGTTCCTGCAGGATGTCCATGAACGCGAGCGCACTGCCGTTCAACTTCGTCTCCAGGCGATCCAGCATGGAGCTGACCATGAAGTAGCAGGCGAAGCCGATGATGCCGACGACCAGACCGGCGGCTGAGGTCACCATCTTCTGGTAGAGACCGCTCGAGATCACACCGATGCTGATGTTGTCCGTCAACGAAATGTCGTAGAAGATCTTGATCACCCCGATGATGGTACCGATGAAACCGAACATGGGTGCCAGTTTCGCCACGAGGCTGAGCAGGCCCACACCGCGCTCCAGACGGGCCATTTCCAATTGGCCCACACTTTCCATGGCGCTCTCGATCTCCTTGTTGGGTTTGCCCATGCGCTGGAGGCCTTTCTCGATCACCCGTGCAGAGGGAGTGCCGTTCTGTGCGCAAGCGTTGAGCGCGGAATCGACCTTGCCTTCATGTACATAGTCACGCACACGGGCCAGCAGGTCCTTTTCGCTTTTCAAGGCCTTGCCCAGGGCAAGCAAGCGTTCGATCGTGATGTAGACCACCAGGACGGACATGATCGCAAGTGGCAGCATGATCCCCCACCCACCGTAGGAGAGCAACTCCCATACGGTGATGGTGTCCGGCGGGGTCGTGGGGACGTCCAGCCCTTGCTGGGCTGCGGCGACGGCTTCGCGTGCGGCCTGCGTTGTGGTCTCCTGGATCTGGGCGAAGAGGGGAAGGTGCATCAGTTGGCGGATTGAAGAAGGAACGGGAACGGGCCCTGGTAAATTTTATGCGTTGAGTTTGGTCAGTGCGATCTCGAAGGCGGTGCGGGTCAGATACAGTGGCGAGCTGTTGCGGCTATGCGTGGCCTCGAGCGCGTCACCTATGACCTTGCTGACGTCCTCGAAGATGGCGCGATCCGAGAGGTCCGCCCCGGGCCGCATGCAATAGGCGAAGACACGGGCCATGCCGCAGTTGGCGATGAAGTCGGGCACCACGCTCACCTGACCGTCGGCATGTTCGGCGATGGGACCGTAGAAGATCTGCGGATCGGCGAACGGCACGTTGGCCCCACTGCTGATGACCTCGAGGCCGGCAGACTTCATTCGGTCCACCTGCTCGCGGGTCACCAAGCGGCTTGCTGCGCAGGGCAGGAAGACCTCAGCCCCGATGTCCCAGACCCTCTTGCTGACCTCATCAAAGGACACCAAACGGGACGAGATCAGCTGGTTGCCCTCCTTATTCACGAACAACTCGGCAACCTCGTTTGCCGAAAGCCCTTCAGGAGCGAGGATCCCACCAGCGCGATCGATGATCCCGGTGATCTTGGCGCCGTTGCGAGCGAGGTAGTACCCTGCGGCGGCCCCTACGTTGCCCCACCCCTGGACGATCACCCGCTTGCCCTTCAGGTCACCGCCATGGACGCGGTAGTAATGGCGAACGCTCTCAGCCACGCCCCAACCGGTGATCATGTCGGCCACTGCGTATCGAGCGGAGGATGGTACGTATGCGGTGTCGGTCACCTTCATGCTCACTCCTGTACGCAACTGTTCGATGGCCTGCATCTTGGGCCCTTCGGCCGTGCCGATGTGTCCGTTCACCACCCCCTCTTGCGGATGGCGCAGTCCGTAGCGTTCCGTGATCGGGATCACGTCGTGCAATTCGTCCACGTTGAGGTCGCCGCCGGTGCCATAGTAGTTCTTCAGCAAGGGCATCACCGCTTTGTACCAGCGATCCAGCACGTCTTTCTTGCGGGGGTCGGCCGGATCGAAATCGATGCCGCTTTTGGCCCCACCGATCGGCGGGCCACACACGCTGAACTTCACCTCCA
>DEQO01000107.1 GCA_002360495.1 Flavobacteriales bacterium UBA3364 | reverse complement strand
GGGAGGGCGACGTTCAGCAGGAGCATCATGACCGTGCACGTGGTGCCGTAGGCTGCGGCCAACGTCACGATGCCAGCAGCCTTGTGCAGCCCGAAAGGCCGGAACACCAGCAGGAACGCGGCCACGAAGGCTCCGAAGAGCAACGCTTTGATCACGTGCTGAAGGGACGAAGGCTCAAGCGGGTAAGGACGAGCTAAGAGGGCACGCATACGGCACGAAGATGGCGAACTGGGCTCGGCTTGGCGACAGGTCCATGTCGGCCGGCGTCGTTCCGTGGCATGGAACGCGTATGGACCAGCGTTCGGATGGAGAGGCGGCAGCCGCGATCGACCGGAGCGCCGGTGTCCGACCCTCCGCAACAGCCCCGAAGGTGGGCATGGCACAGCCGTTTACCCCACGCTTCAAAGTTGACCTGCCGTGTGTGGTGCTCGTTCCAGTCCATGGAATATCAACCGACAGCCACTACTGACCGGGGTCGTTCATGCATCGGAGACCCGTTTGATGAGGTACGGGTTCTTCTTGGAGCGGTGCATCACTAGGAACCATGGAGTTCGACGAAAGCAAGGTCTTGTGCAAATTGCCGTTGCATCCCGTTCTCGTGGCACATGGCCGCTGGCTGCGCATGGCGAAGTACTTTTACCGACCCCATGCTGCCAAGCGTGCAAGACCCTTCCCCTCTCGGATCCGCGGCCGCGATCCCCGTCCTTTCCTGAGATGCCCGACCTGATCCGCCTGCTCCCCGACCATGTGGCGAACCAGATCGCCGCAGGCGAAGTGGTGCAACGGCCCGCCAGTGTGGTGAAGGAGTTGCTGGAGAACAGCGTGGACAGCGGTGCCACCCACATCCTGCTGGTCGTGAAGGACGCGGGCCGCACGCTGGTGCAGGTCACCGATGATGGAGCGGGCATGAGCCCCACCGACGCGCGGGCCTGTTTCGAGCGCCATGCGACCAGCAAGATCCGCCTGGCCGATGACCTTGCGACGATCCGCACCAAGGGCTTCCGGGGCGAGGCCTTGGCGAGCATCGCGGCCATTGCGCAAGTGGAGTTGAAGACTCGCGAGCGCGACCAGGAATTGGGAACGCGGGTCCTCATCGAAGGCAGCCGGGTGCATGTCCAGGAACCCATCGCAGGTCCGACAGGCACCACCATCGCCGTGCGCAGCATTTTCTACAACGTACCCGCACGCCGCCAGTTCCTCAAGAGCGACGGCGTGGAGATGAAGCATGTGATGGACGAGTTCCACCGTGTGGCACTGGCACATCCGGAGATCGGTTTCCAACTCATCCACAACGAGCACGAGGAGTTCAACATGCCCGCTGGCAGCGAGCGCCAGCGCATCGTCCACCTCTTCGGTCGCAAGTACGATGAGCGCCTGGTACCGGTGGATGAAGCCACGGAGTTCGTACGGATCACGGGGTTCGTGGGCAAGCCCGAATTTGCCAAGCGCTCACGCGGAGAGCAGTACTTCTTCGTGAACCGACGCTTCATCCGCAGCAACTACCTGGAGCACGCGGTCCGCAAAGCCTACGATGAGCTGGTATCACGGGAGAACTTCCCGTCATGGTTCCTCTTCATCGACCTGGACCCGGCACAGATCGACATCAACATCCATCCGACCAAGACGGAGATCAAGTTCCGCGATGACCGCACGGTCTATGCCATTGTGCATGCGGCGGTGCGCCGTGCCTTGGGGCGGTTCAACATCGTGCCCAGCTTGGACTTCGAACCGGAACCTGCGATACTGGCGGCCTTTGCGGGCAGCCAACCCAGCGCAACGCCGCCGAGGGAGACCACCCCTGGCTGGCGACCGCAGGAACTTGGTGCCTTCAGTGCCCCACCGCGCAGAAGCAGCGAAGGCTGGCAACAGCTCTTCGACGTGGGCACCGGCATGCCCACCACAGCACCCGAAATGCCCTCCCCGAAAGAGGATGCGCCTCGCATCATGCCCTCACGCGAACACGAAGGCGTACCCGGCGAACGTCCGGTGTTCCAGTTGCATGGCACCTACATCATGGCCCAGTTGCGCAGCGGTTTCATGGTGGTGGACCAACAACGCGCGCATGAACGGATCCTTTACGAGCGCAACCTGAAACTGCTTGAACAAGGGGCAGGTATGAGCCAGACGGAACTGTTCCCGCGCCACGTGGAACTGAACGCGGCCGATCTGGCTTTGGTGCAGGATGTCCTACCGGAACTGCGCAGCATGGGCTTCGATCTGGAACTGTTCGGCGGGCGCACGGTGCAGGTGAACGGCATGCCTGCTGAAGCGGCCGAAGATGACCCCACGCGTTTGCTCGAGCAATTGTTGGAACAGCTGAAGCACGAGAAGAGCAGTCTGCGCAACGAGCGCCACCACGTGTTGGCGCGCGGCATGGCAAGGAGCATGGCCATCCGTCCGGGACGTGTATTGGGAACGCAGGAGATGCACGACCTCATAGACCGCTTGTTCGCCTGTGCGATGCCATACCACACACCGGGCGGCAAACCCACGTTGATCACCTTCGGTCTCAACGACCTCAACGAACGATTCGAGCGCTGATGCGGATGGACGGCAACCCTTTCGCCGGACTTCCGGTGGTGGTCAAGAACCTGTTGATCATCAACGTCATCTTCTTCCTGATCAAGGCCACCGGGCTCGGGAATTTCGGCGGCACGGACATGGACACCTGGTTCGGGTTGCACTACTTCTCCTCCCCCCTCTTCAAACCCTGGCAACTGGTCACTCACATGTTCATGCACGGTGGCTTCATGCACCTTGCCTTGAACATGCTCGGCCTATACATGCTGGCTCCGCCACTTGAATACAAATGGGGGTCCCAGCGCTTCTTGACATTCTACATGCTCACCGGCATCGGCGCTGCATTGTTCTATTCGGGCGTGCATGCCATCGAATACTACCAGCTTGCCGAGGTGGTGGGTTCCGAGGGGATCGACCTGGTCAAACGCGAAGGACCAGCGCTGTGGGCCCAAGGGCAGAACTATTCGGATGTGGACCTCGGCCGGATCAACGCCCTCTTCAACATCCCGATGGTGGGGGCATCCGGCGCGATCTACGGCGTGCTCCTCGCCTTCGGCATGACCTATCCGAACACGGAACTGATCATGTTCCCGCGTCCGATCCCGATCAAGGCCAAGTACTTCGTACTGATCCTGGGCCGCATTTCCTTCTATAACGCTCTAGATT
>DEQO01000156.1 GCA_002360495.1 Flavobacteriales bacterium UBA3364 | reverse complement strand
GCAACGTGCAGGTCTGGAGCGCTGCTGAAGGCGGCATGGTGGAGACCGGTCTCCAATTCTGCGGGCTGGTGATGGGCGATCACAGCAAGAGCGGCATCAACACCATGTTCAATACGGGCACGGTGGTGGGTGTGGCAGCGAACGTCTTTGGTGGCGGCTTTCCGCCGAAGCACATTCCATCGTTCTCCTGGGGCGGTGCCGATGGCTTCGAGGCGTATGACGTGGAACGTGCGCTTTCCACCGCACGTCGCGTGATGGAGCGCAGGCACGTTCCGCTGACGGCGGTGGATGAAGCAATGCTGCGGCATGTTTTCGAGCAGTCCCGGATTGAGCGGGCACGCGTGTGAGCAATGTGATCGTTACAATGGCATGCGGAAGTTCCTCGCAACGATCCTTGCGGTTTTCCTATTCTCGTACCTGTTCCGCGGCCCCATTTACCGCAGCGTGGTGAAGTATCGGGTGACCGATGAACGCACTGCATTGTCGTTCAATGGGGAAGCGCGTTCGTCGTGTCTCGCGAACTTGCGGGAAAGCACCTTGCCGATGGATATGGAAGGCGCTGTCGATTTTGCCCTGGACCTGACCGCTGGTAAGCTGTCCTATGCGTTCAGAGGCACGAGCAACGACCCATCGATCCTGCTCTTGTCCAACGACCGGGCACATTGCGTTGGATATGCCGCTTTGTTCTCGGCTGCTTGCAATGTGGCGCTTGATCGTTCCGGTTTGCAACGGACCGTCAGGTGCGAGCAGACGGTCGCCAAACTCGAGGTTTTCGGCGAGGACATACACGCGCTGTTCGACTCTCCGTTCTTCAAGGACCACGACATATGCCTGGTCACTGACCTGCGCAGCGGCGCGATCATTGCGGTGGACCCGACCTTGAACGACTTTCTAGGGGTCGACAGGGTGGCTTTGGTCCGGTGATCCTGCCCATCTGTCACCCCTTCCCGCTCCGGCACGAAGCTTGACCCGGGAGGCCACATACTGTTGAAAACCACGTCCACACGAAGGGGGGCTTGGTGGAATATCTTTGCAACTGACTTTCTGGCAACGCCGTAGATGAACGACCTACTCCATACTGACAAGAACCTTTTCAGCTCCGAGGCGCTCGAGAACGAGACCGAGCTCATCCCCCTCATTACAGCGGAAGATGAGGAGCAGATGAATGCGGAGACCACTCCGCCTGAGCTTCCCATTCTGCCTTTGCGCAACACCGTGCTGTTCCCCGGTGTGGTGATCCCCATCACGGTGGGCCGTGACCGCAGCATCCGCCTGATCCAGGAGGTGTATCGCGGCAACAAGACGCTCGGTGTCGTGAGCCAGAAGGATGGCCAGATCGAGGAACCGAACGCCGAGGACCTGAACAAGATCGGTACTATCGCCACGATCATTCGCATGTTGCGCATGCCCGATGGCAGCACCACGGCGATCATCCAAGGAAAGAAGCGCTTCGAAGTGCTGGAGATGGTGCGGATCGATCCCTACTTCACCGCCAAGGTGAAGGAGTTCGAGGAGATCCGCCCGGCGAAGGACGACAAGAGCTTCCACGCCCTGGTGAGTTCGTTGAAGGACCTTGCCGGAGAGATCATCAAGCAAAGCCCGAACATCCCCACGGAGGCCCAGTTCGCGCTGAAGAACATCGACAGCCCGAGCTTCCTGGTGAATTTCATCAGCAGCAACATGAACGCCGAGGTGGCCGAGAAGCAGAAGATGCTCGAGGTTGCCGATCTGCGCGAACGGGCCAGCCTGTTGCTCGCGCACCTGACCAAGGAGCTGCAGATGCTCCAGATGAAGAACGAGATCCAGAGCAAGGTGCGCACGGAGGTGGATCGCCAGCAGCGCGAGTACTTCCTGCACCAGCAGATGAAGACGATCCAGGACGAGCTGGGTGGCAACCCCATCGAGACCGAACTGGAGGAGATGCGCGCGAAAGCCGGGAAGAAGAAGTGGAGCGCCAAAGTGGGCGAGGTCTTCGACAAGGAATTGCTGAAGCTGCAGCGCATGAACCCGGCCGGCGCGGAGTTCAGTGTACAATACAACTACGTGCAATTGTTGCTGGAGCTGCCCTGGGGCGAATACAGCAACGACAAGTTCGAACTGAAGAACGCGCAGAAGATCCTGGACCGCGACCATTTCGGCTTGGAAAAGGTGAAGGAGCGCATCATCGAGCACCTCGCCGTGCTGAAGTTGAAGGGCGACATGAAAGCGCCTATCGTGCTGCTATACGGACCTCCCGGGGTCGGCAAGACCAGCTTGGGCAAGAGCATGGCCGAAGCACTCGGTCGTAAGTACGTGCGCATGAGCCTGGGCGGCCTGCACGACGAAAGCGAGATCCGTGGACACCGCCGTACCTACATCGGTGCCATGCCCGGCCGCCTGATGCAAAGCCTGAAGAAGGCCGGGACGAGCAATCCGCTCTTCGTCCTCGACGAGATCGACAAGGTGGGCAAGGACTTCCATGGCGATCCCGCCAGCGCCTTGCTGGAGGTGTTGGATCCCGAACAGAACGGCACCTTCCACGACAATTTCGTCGACATCGACTATGACCTCAGTCGCGTGATGTTCGTGGCCACCGCGAACTCGCTCAGTTCCATACACCCGGCCTTGCGCGATCGGATGGAAGTGATCGAGGTGAACGGTTACACACAGGAAGAGAAGCTGGAGATCGCCAACCGCCACCTGCTTCCGAAGCAGTTCACGGAGAACGGCATCAAGACGAAGCAGTTGAAACTTGCCGCAGGTCTGCTCGAAGCGATCATCGATCAGTATACGGATGAAAGTGGCGTTCGGACCTTGGAGAAACGGATCGCCAAATTGGTGCGCTACCGGGCCAAGCAGATCGCGTTGAAGGAGAAGCACAGCGTGACCATCGGCATGGATGATCTGGTGAAGATCTACGGCCCCAGTCATGCACGCGACAAGTACCAGGGCAACGACGTGGCCGGTGTGGTCACCGGTCTGGCATGGACACCAACGGGAGGTGACATCCTCTTCATCGAGACCAGCATCACCAAGGGCGAAGGCAAGCTCACCCTCACCGGTAACCTGGGCGACGTGATGAAGGAGAGCGCCGTCATCGCGTTGGAATACCTCAAAGGCCACAGCGAGATCATCGGGATCGATACCGATGTGTTCAAGCGCTGGAACGTCCACATCCACGTACCGGAGGGCGCCACCCCGAAGGATGGACCGAGCGCCGGCATCACCATGCTCACCAGTATCGCCAGTGCGTTCACGCAACAGAAGGTGCGCAAGTTCACGGCGATGACGGGCGAGATCACCCTGCGTGGCCGTGTACTGCCGGTGGGTGGCATCAAGGAGAAGATCCTCGCCGCGAAGCGTGCGGGCATCAAGGAGATCATCCTCAGCGCCGACAACCGCAAGGACATCGAGGACATCGACGCACGCTATACGAAAGGCATGCGCTTCACTTACGTCACCGAGATGATCGAAGTGGTGAAGCACGCCTTGCTGAAGGAGAAGGTGGAGAACGCGCTGAAGGTGGCGTAGGCCTTTGGGTCGTACGTGGACGGCGCATTGCCCGATGTTCCCGCTCCGTGGGTGTTGGGACCGTTGGTGCACGCCCCCTTGAAGTGGTGAAGAAAGGGCACTGTAACTTGGCGGGATAGTTCCACGCCATGGCATTTCGCTACATCGTTCCAGTTCTCCTGTCGATCGCTTCCGCCGCTCAGGCGCAGACGAGCATGCCGGCCACCACTCGTGCCGACATGAACGCGCTGACCATTCTAGCGCAACGCTATCCCGACGCCGCGAAATTGACCGAGGAGACCCAAGGCTACTACCCGACGGCCTTGATCCATGGTCGGTGCATGGTCGGCTTTCTGGGAAAGGTGAACAGTGCCTTCGAGCACGGGCAGGAGCAGGGCGGCCCGGTTCGCTGGGGTTCTCGGACCGGGAACATCATCTCCTTCCGCGTTGATGCACGCCATTTGGAGGTCGTGAACGACCTGCAGGGTGTCGACTATGTGGAACTGGCCGGAAAGGCGGCACCGAACCTCGATCTGGCGGTGAGATCCATCCATGCGGACAGCGTGCACCGTGGGATCGATCTTCCGCAGTCATACACCGGGAAGGACGTCCTGATCGGCATCACCGACTGGGGCTTCGATTACACGCACCCGATGTTCTATGACACGTTGCTGCAGGAGACACGTGTTCGCGCAGCGTGGGACCAATACCGCCAGGCGGGCCCGGCACCTGCCGATTTCGGCTACGGTACCGAATTGACCACGACGGAGGACCTGTTGGCAACGCAAGCGGACACGAGCAACATCTACAGCTTCGCCACGCATGGATCGCACGTGGCGGGGATCGCCGGTGGCAGCGGGGCGGGGACGGACTATCGCGGTGTGGCCTTCGAGTCGCAATTCCTCTTCTGCACCTTCCTGGTCGATGCGGCGGCCGTTCTGGATGCGTTCAACTGGATGAAGGGGATCGCCGACCAGGACGACAAGCGGCTGGTGGTGAACATGAGCTGGGGGCTGTACTACATCGGTACGCTCGACGGCAATTCGTTGATCAGCCAGGCGATCGACCAGCTCTCGGAGCAAGGTGTGGTCTTCTGCAATTCCGGCGGCAACAACGGCGATGTCTTCTTCCATATCAAGAAGGATTTCACGGCGGACACCTTGCGCTCACGCGTGCAGTTCTATCCGTACAGCGCGCATCCCAAGATGTGGGGGCAAAGTCTGACCATGTGGGGAGGGACCGGCGAAGTGTTCTCTGCCGGCTTCGCCATCACGAACAGCGTGGGCCAGACGCTGCAGGAAACACCGTGGTACAATACCGCTACGCAGCAGGCCTATCTCGATTCGTCCATCATACAAGGGAATGATACGGTCTACTTCAACCTCACGGCCGAAGCGGCACATCCGCTCAATGGTCGTCCGCACTTCCGTTTGCGGATCAAGAACAGGAGCAATTCGCTGAAGATCCTGATGAAAGCGACAGCCGAAAGCGGCACGGTGCATTTCTGGAACCT
>DEQO01000161.1 GCA_002360495.1 Flavobacteriales bacterium UBA3364 | reverse complement strand
GGTAATTGGCTTCGATGCCTTCAGCCGCGGCGCGTTTGCGCCGTTCCTCCTCCTCCAGGAGCGCCTTCTCCGCTGCGGCCTTTTCAGCTGCCAGACGATCCTCCTCGGCCTTGCGTGCCTTTTCGGCAGCATCACGTTCCGCTGCCAACCGCGCTTCCTCCGCTTCCTTCGCGGCCTCTCCCAATAAGCGCTCGATCTCGGCCAGGCGATCCTTCGGATGTTGCTCTTCCGGTTTCACACCGGAGGCGGCGCTGTAGTCCGTCCGTGCCTGGTCATAGTTCTTCGCTGTGAAGGCCTTGTCCGCTGATGCAACGAGTTCGCTGTACCGCTTGTCCTTGTCCTGTTGTTCGCGCAGCAAGCGCTCCTCTTCAGCCTTGGCCTGCGCAGCCGCATCCAGGTCCTTTTCGATGGCCGCGATGCGTTCCTTCGGATGGGTCTCTCCCGGTTTCAGGCCCAAGGCATCTTTGTAGTCGTTCAGTGCTTCCGACAGCTTCTTGGCGTCGAACGACTTGTCAGCGCTCTTGATCAGGTCTGCATAACGGGCATCCAGTTCAGCGGCCTTGCGCTCCTCTTCCGCCTTCCGCGCGGCTTCCGCCATCAGCTCATCGACTGCCGCAATGCGGTCCTTGGGATACTTCTCCGCAGGCTTCAAGCCGGAGGCTTCCATGTATTTCGGTTTGGCCTGCGCATAGTCCTTCTTGTCGAACGCCGCATCCGCCGCTTCGATGGCCGCCTGGTACTTCGCGTCAAGCTCGTCCTGTTCCTTCTTCGCTTGCGCCTCCGCCTTGCGCGCGGTGATCGCCGCAAGTTGGTCCTTGGGATATTTCTCCGCTGGCTTCAAGCCGCCTGCCTCGGTGTACTTCGCCGTAGCCGCGTCCCAGTCCTGTTTGCCGAAGGCTTCGTCCGCCGAAGCGATGGCTGCGTTGTACTTCTCGTCCAGTTCCTTCTGCTTGCGCTCGGCATCAGCGGCTTTCTCCTCAGCGGCCTTGGCGGCAGTGATGGCAGCGAGTTGGTCCTTGGGGTACTTCTCCTGCGGTTTCAGGCCACCGGCCTCGGTGTATTTCGTCGTGGCTGCATCCCAATCCTTCTTGCCGAACGCGGCATCCGCCTCGGCAATGGCCGCCTTATAGCTTTCGTCCAGTTCCTTCGCCTTGCGCTCTTCCTCGGCCTTCTTGTCCAGTTCCTCACGCTTCTTCGCGATGGCTGCCAACTGGTCCTTCGGATATTTCTCGTCCGGCTTCAGGCCGCTGGCTTCGGTGTACTTGGTCACGGCCGCATCATATTCCGCACTTCGGAAGGAAGCGTCCGCAGCAGCGATCGCCGCTTGGTACTGTTCCTGCAATTCCTTGGCCTTGCGCTCCTCCTCGGCCTTTTTCGCCGCCTCATCCTTTTTGACAAGTATCGCAGCGAGTTGGTCCTTGGGGTACTTTTCCTCTGGCTTCAGGCCACCGGCCTCGGTGTACTTCTCCGTGGCTGCATCCCAATTGCTGCTCTTGAACGCCGCATCCGCCGCCGTGATCGCCGCTTTGTAGTTCGCCTCCAATTCCTTCGACTTGCGCTCTTCCTCCGCCTTCTTCTCCGCTTCCGCCTTTTTCGTGGCGACCAAGGCCAGTTGGTCCTTGGGGTACTTCTCTTCGGGCTTCAAGCCGCTGGCCTCGGTGTATTTCGCCGTGGCCTGGTCCCAACTGTCCGATTTGAAGGCCGCGTCGGCCGCAGCGATCGCCGCCTGGTATTTTTCCTGCAACTCCTTCGCCTTCTTCTCCTCCTCGTTCTTTTTCTCAAGGTCCGCAAGGATGGCCTCGATCTCCTTCACTTTCTGTTTTGGATAGGGCTCGCTGTCCTTCACGTCGATGGCCGCGCTGTACTTCGTCTTCGCCCCGGCATAGTCCTTCTTGTTGAAGAGGCCGTCCGCTTCCTTGATCAGTGCCGCATACTTCTCCGCTTCCTTCTTCTCCGCGTCCTGCCCTTCCAAGCGCATCTTGGCATCGCTCAACTTCGCTGTGGCCACGGGGTCGTTCGGCTTCAAGGTCAGCGCCTCGCTGAAACTGTCCACCGCTTTCTTGAAGTCGGATGCGGTCATCGCCGTGGTACCAGCCTGCATCAACTTGGCGAACTGCGCCTCGGCATCGCCTTCGCGTTTGCGCTTCTCCTCGTACTCACGCATCAGGCGGGCCTGGGCGTCACGCATCTTGTTGGTGTACTCGATGTCCCACGCGAAGGTGCCCGCCGCGTAGGACGCTTTGCCGAACGGTTCGTTCAGGATGGAATAGTCTATGCCCGGCAGGTCGGTGAGCATCGAGAAGTCGATGTTCATACCGTGTCCCCCCTGCCGCTCCTCTTCCGGGATGTTGCGCGTGTCGATGGTGATGTTCTTCCCCACGAACCCGCTCTTCGCCACCAGGATCTTGTAATCCGACCCATAGTCCAGGTTCACCTCGTACTTGCCGCTGGCGTTGGTCGGGACATCGATCAGCTTCGCACCGTTCTTGAAAACCGTTACGGTGACCCCTTCCAACTTCTTGGAACTGGTGAGGTCCTTCACGGTACCGTAGATGAGCACATTGTCCACTTGGGCACTGCCGGTGGTGAGGATCGCCGACAGCAGCAGGGTCCAGCACCATCGTGCCAGGGCTATTCGCTTGGATCCCATGGAAAAGAGAACGTCTTGCAGGAGGTTCATCAACGCGGCAATTTACGACATCTTTGGGAGCCCGATCGGGAACATGCCCGTGACGCACATTTCGTATGCAGAGCATTTGGGAATCCCGCCAATTCCACCGCACGCCGGACCTGGTCGTGATCGGAGCCGGGATCGTGGGCTTGTTCACGGCCCTTTTCTACAAACGAGCGCACCCCAACCACCATGTGCTGGTCTTGGAACGCGGACCTTTCCCGAGCGGTGCAAGTGTGAAAAATGCCGGCTTCGCCTGCTTCGGAAGTCCGAGCGAATTGCTCGCCGACCTGGACAAGGAAGGTGCCGACGCCATGCTGGCCCGCGTGGAGAACCGCTGGCTCGGCCTGCTGGAATTGCGCAAGGAACTGGGCGATGCGGCCATTGGCTTCGAGGCTACCGGAGGACATGAGGTCTACGCCGCGCATGATCCGCTGTACACCCGGGTCGCCAATGGGTTCGATGCGCTGAACGACCTGCTGCGGCCGATCTTCAAGATGCCCGTGTTCCATTGGGAAGACCGCTCCATTGCGCGGTTCGGGCTGGCCGGTATGGACCACTTGGTACGCACCAGCCTGGAGGGCCCCTTGGACAGCGGGCTGATGATGAGCGTGCTGCTGCGCAAGACCCTTGCCGAAGGCGTCTTCCTTCGGCCCAACGCCGAAGTCCTGCGGTTCGAGGATAGCCCCATGCAGGTGACCATCGCGCTGAAGGACGGTGATATCCTGAATGCCGCGCAAGTGGTCCTCGCAACGAACGGCTACGCGAAGGAATTGATCCCTACGATCGATGTCACTCCAGCCCGTGGCCAGGTGCTGATGACCGCCCCCATCCCCGGGCTGAAATTGAAAGGCACGTTCCACTACGACGAGGGCTTCTATTACTTCCGCGACCATGCCGGTGGTGTGCTGCTCGGCGGTGGCCGCAACATCGACATCGTTGGTGAGACCACCACGGCCGACGCCACTACACCCGGGATCCAGGACGCACTGGAGTGCTTACTACACGATATGATACTGCCTCGTACGCCTTTCACCATCGTACGCCATTGGAGCGGCATCATGGGCATGGGTGGCAGTAAGACGCCGATCATCGAGCGCGTCTCGCCACGTGTTACCGTGGCCGTGCGCATGGGGGGTATGGGCGTCGCGATCGGGATACGGGTGGCGAGAAAAGCCGCCGGGATGGTCGCTGACCGACCCCTTCAATAAGCTGGTCCATCGACTTGAAAGCGGTGGTCGTCGATGATCTGTGAGCATCGCGCAACCTCCGAACGGGTCGCTTGTCCTTCTATGCAGCACGTTGTTCAACCCATCCTTTCCGTACGCCGTTCATGGTCCGATACGCTTCCAATGAACAAGAGGAAAAGAATGGATCGACAGACCGACCGCCCGACGAACCCATGCATGCACTGACCAGCATCGCCCATCGGCAGCCTATCGATGCCGCACCTGCAACAACGGCCGCACGGATCTTCATCGTCGGCGACAGTGACAGTGCACGAACGGACATTGCCAACCTGCTCGAGGGCCTTGGGCATATTGTTTCGGGTCATGTAGGCGAGGGCGAGGAAGCGATACGGATGATCGGCGCGGTGCGGCCCGATATCGTGTTGATGGACATGATGTCGAGCGGCGCCTTGAACAGCGTAGATGCTGCACAGATCATCCAGTCGCGTTTCGAAGTACCCGTGATTTTCCTCACGGCCTTCACGGACGAATTGCTGATCAATCGCGCCCGGGTGGTACAACCTTACGGCATGATCATCAAGCCACTGAAGGTGATCGACGTGCATGCGGCGATCCAGATGGCCTTGTACAAACACGCGCGCCAGGCCGAGGTGGTTCGTGAACGGGACACGCTTCATCGGCGTGCAGCGACCGGTCAAGTACAACCCTTCTTCCTGAAACAACGCGGGCGCCATATCCGGTTGCACCTGCGCGATATTCGTTTCATCGAATCGCTGCGCGATCATGTGGCACTCCATATCAAGGACGACCGTTTGATCGCGAACACCACCTTGCGGAACATTGAGTTGCGCCTGCCCATGGACGAGTTCATGCGCGTACACCGCTCCTACATCGTGCGGATCGACAGGATCGCGTCGGTACAGGTGCCGGACATCATCCTGGAGAACGACAAGCGCTTGATCCCCATTGGGGAGACCTACATGACCAGCGTGCTGGCGCGATTGGGCCGCAACTGACCTCCACTCCTTCACGAAGGTGTGCAGCCGGAGGGATCTGCGCAGCGCAAAGCGCCAGACCTGCTTCCCGCGCTGCCTACTCACAAGGGGCAAAGAACACGTCGATGCGCAGGTTCGGATGACCTGGCCCATGGTCGAACTTCAGGGTTAGGGCCGAACTGACGGTGATGGAATCAAGCACCAGTTCATCGTGCTGGATCTCTTTTCCGCCTTGATCGATCCTCCAGTGTTCAAATTCGTACTGGGAAGGAATATTCACGGGTCGGAGTACCAGGGTATCGCACGCGCACACCTCGATCTCCATGTCCGATTGCCAGGGCTGCGGTGGCGGGTCGCTGAAAAGGCTGTCCACATTCAGGTCCACGATGTGCTTGTCGCAGGTGTTCGTACCGGTGGCCGTGCTAACCACGGTGAGTTCGTCCTTGTTGCAAGAGGATATCGCAGCGACTCCGATCAAGAAAAGAATGGACAGTGAACGAACACGCATCATCGGGAACCGATCTGGAAGGTGAGGCCCGTACCCAAGCCAAAACTGTGGATACGCGGGTTGTAGGGCAGCCGATCGAACGTGGCGATCTTCACGACGGGTGATAGACAGTATTGGTACGAAGGCTCGACGAACAGACCGATGCCCCTGCCCAAACGGAACCGGACCCCTGCGCCGAGATCAAGGGCAACACCCATGGAGCTGGACGAAAGGGCCAGCGTGCTCATTTCCTTCAAGCCCTGATCATGCATCACCACTTTGTCTGAACCTGCACGCGCATTGAATTGCAAGAGGACACCTGAACGGGCATAGAACGACTTCCCGGCCTGCGGGAATTCATACCGGAGCGAGATCGGCACTTCCCAATAGGCGCCGCTCACCGCGTAATCCGTGCTCACCTCCGGTGAAGACTCGATCGTTCCCTGCAACCGGCCCTTGTTGGTGTATTGCAAACCACTGATCAATACGGCCCGTGGGATAAGCGCGTATTCGACCCGCACACCTGCCGTACCTACCCACTCGCCCAGGCCACCAAGCTGATCCACCTGCTCGGCCAGCTGCTCGGGTGCTTCGCTGGGCATGGAGCGCGCCACGGAAACCCAAGGCGATACGGCGAACCGGGGGAAGGCATTTGTAGTCGGCGGCTCCGTGGTCGGTGCATTCGGGACCAATGGCAACGGAGCTGCCGCTGGAACAAGACCCTCCATGGGGAAGGGGGCATCCGAAGAAGCCTGCACGCCATTGGCAGAACGATCCATCAACACTGTCGCGGCCTCTTTGTTTGGAATGGAAGCAACGCGATCGGCGGACGTACGATCGGATCCCGTGTGCTCGTCAGAAGCAGGATCCACAGGCATACTTACTGCGGATGGTCCGTAGGGCCATTCAGCAATGTGTGATGTCATCCGCTGATCGACCACGTCATCGCGGGTGGTGCTCACAGGTGTGCGGCGCTGTGCATTCGCAAACTTCGTTGGTGCGACCGACATTCCATCGGCAGCAAGGTGTCGCTCCACGTTCGATGGTGTGGGCAGCGTTCCTTCCTCCCGGATCGAAGCCACCACTTCCGATGGTTCCTCCGCAGCGATCCTCGGTGATGGGACGCCGGCTACCGGTGAGTGCTCAGCGGTAGTGACAGGTGTTTCCGCAACGACCATCTTTTCTACCGCCGTACCGGTGGAAAGGGCCGAATAACCGAACCACCCGACTCCGCCCACCGCAGCTGCGCCGATCAGGACCTTCCATAGTGGCAGCGAACTACCTGTGGATGGGACCGCCGATGCCCCCCCCTTCGCCGCCCGAGCCATCGCACTCCAATCCATCGTAGGCGGAGCAGGCGGCTTCACGCCCCCCAGTTTCTTGCGGAGGAGGTCGTCGAATTCCTGTTCAGCCGCCATGACCTATGCGATGCGTTGGTTCCATCTGCCACTCCAAAAGCCACTCCTTCAACTGGGCTCGGGCCCGGTTCAGGTTCGATTTCGACGTGCCGACACTGATCCCAAGTTCCCTTGCGATCTGCTCGTGCCCCCATCCTTCCATGATGAAGAGATTGAACACGAGACGGTACCCTGGCGTTAGGCGCTGCACCAGAACGAGAATGTCCTGAACGCCGACCCCGCTCAGGCGATCCTCCACCTCTTCTTCTTCGGCGACATGGTAGTAGTCCGGTTTTTCATCGTACCGGGCGTTGATCCTTTCCTTGGCGTTGGCGCGGTAGTGATTGATGGCGGCGTTCACCATGACACGTTTCAACCAGCCGCTGAAATGACCAGAGCCGTTGTACGACCGCAGCCTTCCGAAGATGCGTAGGAAGCCTTCCTGCAGGATATCCTTCGCGTCATCGGCATCGGTGGCATAACGCATGCAGATCGGCATGAGTTGTCCATAGTACCGATGGAAAAGCTCAGTGCAAGCAACTTCCTCCCCATCCAGGCAACGTTTCACGAGCAACGCATCGCTAGCGCTGAACGCGGCGGCGGGACCATCGGGAAACGTAAGCCTTACTGCTCCACGCCCCAGGGTCAATGCCGAACTGTTGCGACGGTCCATCGTTTTTCCCACCAACCACCCGAGCCAGGGTGGATCCGGTGCGGAAGATACCCCGATCGACCGATAGGGAACGAAGCAGCGTTCCTTGCGGACCGAAGCGGTCATCTCCATGCACATCATGGGGCGTGATCGATGAATTCGACCCGCAGGCCTTGCCGTTTGGCTTGGTGTTCCAACTCGTCCAGCGCCGGATCCAAATAGAGGTCCATCCGGGAACTTACCCAGGTCAAGTATTCGTCCCTGGACCACGAAGCCCCCACGGGCACCGCACGGCCGGGGAATTCCGGCGCGCCAAGACATTCCAAGGCGATGATCCATGAACCACTTTGACGCAAGCCCAGGCCGGTGCGCGATACCGACAGCGTACCGTTCGCATGGATATTCACGTACCGCGCGCCGTGCGGAGCGGCGAACCGGCTCTCGACGAAAGCCTGAAGGATAGCTTCCCACAGCGCCGTCTTGTCGATGCGAAGCACGTTCGCACGTTCATCCTCCATTCTGCAGGCCAATTATCCTGATGAGGTCCACCGCAGCGGTGGTACGTTCCATCGGCAATAAGGACAACGGACCCTCCGAATGGTTGCGTTGGCAGACAAAGGCCCCCCATCCCGTAGGATCATCCATGCACCGCTGTGCGAAGGACGGCAACGCAAAAGGGACCACTTCCGTGGCCCCTTCCAGAGCCTCCCGCCGGATTTGAACCGGCGACCTGCTCATTACGAATAACTACCGGGGCACTTTTCAGGGTTAGTCCTTCCCTACTCCAGCACTTGCCTACCGCTGCAAATGTAGGTCCGACGGGGAAATTAGATACACCGTTCATTTTCCTTCCTCTTGCCCCTACATTTACCCCATCGTTTACCCCGACCCCGATGGCAGGTGCAAGTATCAACCTCAACCCGAAGGCCAAAGCCCAAGGCTTCAGCGCCCGGTTCGTATGCCTTTCCGGAAAGACCCTGACCGGCGGACGGCATCCGATCCGGCTTCAGTTGATCCACAACGGCAAGATCAAACGCTACTCCACGAAGGAGGCTTGCACGCTGGAGCAATGGGACGAAGGAACGGGCCGGGTGAAAGCCCGCGTGAAGGGTGCCGCCTACACAAACGGGATCCTGAGCGCGATTGAAGCCCAAGTTTCCGGCATGGTGGACAGTTTGGTGGTGAGCAAGGCGCTTTCGCTGGAGAACTTCGATGCCCGCTACCGCAACCCCAAAGCCGCCGAGGATGTGCTGGCCTACCTGGAACACTTGGAAAACACATTCCGGGCCGAGGGACGTATCGGCTACGCGATCACCTACCGCAACGCTGCAAGCGCCCTTCGTCGCTTCAGTGGAGGTAGGGCCGTAGCCTTCGCTGACCTCACCGCGCGGAAGCTGGAGGGGCTGGAGCAATACTTGAAGGGCATTGGATGCGCCAACGGCGGCATCGCCACGTATATGCGTGTGCTTCGTGTTGCGGTGAACATGGCGATCAAAGAGGGCTTGCTCCATCGCGATCAATATCCCTTTGAAACCGCACGATCACGGGGCTACTCCATGAAGCGGCTCAAAAGCAAGTCCAACCCGCGATCCCTCACTGAGCAGGACATGGACAAGCTGAAGAGCTTCCCCTTCAGCGATCACCCGCACCTCAGCGAAAGCGTTCGCCTCTTCCTGTTTAGCTACTACGCGCGTGGGATGAACTTTGCAGACATTGCCCAACTGAAGCGCGCGGACGTTTACGATGGACGGATCTTCTACCGCCGCCGGAAAACGAACGATGCTTTCAGTATCCCGGTGAGTGATGCGCTGGCCGAGCTACTGGCCGCATTCGACGGCGGAGATAGTCCCTACCTCTTCCCCATCCTGAGCGAAGAGCATGGAACCGAAAGGCAGCAATGGAACCGGATACAAAAGTGCCTGAAGCGGCTCAACCTTGAATTGAAGGAAGCCGCCGAGGTCGTGGGCATCACGGTGCCCCTCACCTCCTACGTTGCCCGGCACACGTTCGCTACCACATTGAAGCGGAAGGGCGTGGATGTGGCTGTGATATCGGAGAGCATGGGACACGAGAGCGTGAACACGACCCGCGCTTACCTGAAGCGGTTCGGTAGTGAAGTATTGGACGCCGCCGATCAATTGCTCTGAGACATGGCACAAGTGTTCGCGAGAATCACAAAAGCTGTGGGCATAAGGAAACCCGGCCAGTGTCGTTGGGTGGGCATTGTCGAACTGAAGCACCTCGATAGAGACCATGAAGCCGTGCCCCCTGAAAGCGAAGAGGCTAAGGCTGAAATAGCCGGTGTGATCGCAAACATTCCAGGTATTGCCTTAGCCCCTATAAATGGGACCGCCGGGAATCAATTTGACATCGCGAACCCTTTCCAAATTGACGAAGTGAAAGGGCATCTATTGCGCCCCCGTGCGGGAATGGCCGATGGAAGAGCGGTGCGATGGAACTTTAGGGAACGGCTGCTCGATATCTGGAAAGGGCGGAAGGGGTTCAACCTTCCCGAACGGAAACGTGTGCTGCACTCATTCCTGAAATATCACCGCGACAACGGGGGCAACGCTGATGCCTTCGTGGAATACCTCGGCACCGTGCCTGATGAGCGATGGCACATAAACGACATGCCTACCGATATGGCACTGGCCGTTTCAACCGACCTAAGGAACGAGAACTACTTCGCGCCGGACCTCGACAAGTCCTTAGGGGATGAGATCCGAGAATGGACAAGCAAAGCCCAATCGGGCGCAATCATGCAGGGCATATGGAATGGCATTCGTGATCAATTGGGCTTGCCTCCACTGCCTGCTGTGATGCCCCCCGCTTCGTCCATTTGGCAGGGTCGCAGTGTAGTTGACACCTTCAAGCAACTACTACACGAAGCGCACTATTGCTTGTTGACCCTTTTGAGGGATGGCGCGGATGATGTGGACACATTCCGCCGCAAACGTGACCAAATACTGAAGGGCTATCGCCCTGACCTTAAAGACTACATGGCGACTTTGGGCAATCAACGTCGCGAACTTTCGGGTATATGGTACCAAGGTGGCGGATCGCCAATTTACGGGCTGACCTTGTTGGAAGCCGATAACCTTGGTTCACGATCCGACAACCTGACCCAACGCTGGGAGCGATGGATTACGGTGTATTCCAAGCAGGTCGCCGCTGCACTGGATGCCCATGGTGAAAGCGAACAAGCGTCGAAGGAGGTCGGCCGCTTGTCTTCCGGCATTGCCCAGCTATCCATTGGCATCGCCGAACGCGCGACCTACGAAGAGCGATTAGAACTGGCAAAGAAAGACTTGTCCAACAGGGGGCAACACGCGGCCCCTGGCGATATCGCGGCTATGTTCCACGGGCATATCGAAGGGTTCTACACTTGGAGAGAACGCTTGCTGGAACATTTGGGCGCTGTTGAGAAAGGTGGGGCCGTTCCGGTTCCGTTGGCTGCCAAAATGAAGGTGAAGGCGTTCCCTCAGGCGACCCTAAGCGTGCCCATAATTGCGCGCCTTTGTTGGTGCATGGAAAAGGCCGAGCACGCGGACCACGGTATCGTGAACGCGACGGCCGCACTTCGCTTGGCAAAGCAATATGGGCAGTTGCATGATCGCGCCGGGGAGAAGTTGAAACAGGAACGGGATCGGTTCGATGGAGCCGATGGCAAGCCTTATCTCAAAGGAGGTCCTCGGTCGCGTGAAGCCTACGGCCGAAGGACATGGGCAGCCGTCAAAGCCGAATTGGATCGGCTTGGACATTTGGACGCCGCTGTACATGCTGAGGCAATACTGAACGACCTGTAAAGCACCCAAGGAAATTCCTACACATGGATCACATGTGTATTTCCGGTGGAGGGCAAAACTTGGGGATAGTGTTGCGATCGCTTTGGCACAAGCCGGGCATCGCAAATGACATCGAACCCCTTTGACGAGATAACGGCCCGCTTGGATGCGCTGGCCGTGGATGTGCGGGTACTGAAGAGCCGCACGATGAACGACAAGCCCGCCGATGAGATTGGCGGGCTGGACTTGGCCGTGACTATCACGGGCCTTGCACGTCGCACGATCTACAAGTTGACGCATCGCCGGGAGATCCCACACCGGCGCGTTGGTGGGCGGCTCTACTTCCGACGTGCGGAACTGGAGGCATGGATCGACGCGGGTCGCCGTCGCACGGTTGCCGAGGTCGCGGTGGAACGCATGGCAGGAACCAAGTGAGCGGGCAGCGCACGAACGCTAACCCGCTCAAAAACTGACTTCCATGCCAAACCTACAACCGAACGCGGTCAACACCGAATTGGTGAACGAGATACAAGCCGAAGTTTCTCACCTGACCGTGCTACCGGTCGAAGATGATCGGCCCAAGGCCCAAGGCTTTCCCGTCCATGTACTGCCTGAAGGCTTGCAATGGATCACCACACACCTCCACGAAACCATCGGCTTCCCGATGGACTACACGGCCGCCGCAATACTCTTCGCCATATCGGTAGCGATAGGCACCTCGGTACGCATCACACCCAAACGGGCATGGACCGAACCGGGCATCCTTTGGCTGGCCTTGGTGGGCAGGCCGGGAGCGAACAAAACGCACCCGCTCACCATGATGCTGAAGCCGCTGACCGAACGCGACCGCGAAAGCGCCCGGCGCTATGAGAACGATCTGAGGGAATACGCACGGGCGGTAAAGCAAGCCCGCAAGGAAGAGGGCAGCGAAGCCCCTTTGGAACCCGAATGCGATCAACACTTGGTGAGCGATACCACACCGGAGGCATTGGTGGAAGCGCTCCACCGTAACCGTCGCGGGGTGGGCTTGCATCGCGATGAACTGGCCGGATGGGTGGAAGACTTTGGCCGGTATAGCAAGGGCGGGGACGTGGAAAAATTCCTTTCCATGTGGAGCGCTCAACCCGTTCGGGTGAACAGGGTAAAGAGCAAGCGGCCGCTCTATGTGGAACGTCCTTTCGTATCGGTGTGCGGAACGATCCAACCCGGTGTGTTGGGTAGGCTGATCGCGGACGGTCGTGGCTCCAACGGCTTCGTGGATCGCATTCTTTTCGCCTACCCCGAAGCCCAGGAAGTGCCCGCATGGAACGAAGCCGAACCGGATGCCCAAGTCGCTGACTACTGGCAAGCGTTCATCCACAAGCTCCTTTCGATGCCACCACCGGACGAAGGTGCCGAGCCGATCCTGCTAACGTTCACCCCGGAAGCGAAGCGGCTTTGGTCAAAGCACCACGCGAAGTTGAAAGCAGTGATCGACGGTTTCAACAGGGATGGTGACGAAGCACGCGCCGGGCACCGAACGAAGATGATGAGCTACACCCTGAGGCTGGCACTCATCGACACGTTGGCACGATGGGCCGAGGGCACCGCATTCGACTTGCCTACGCATGTGGAAGAGGCTTCCCTCACCGCTGCGATCGCGCTTGTGGACTACTTCACCTCCACGGCTGACAAAGTGTTGTTCAGGCTTCACGATAGCACACCCGTGGATGAATTGGGCGGGCGAAAGCTGAAGTTCTATCGAGCATTACCAACGGCAACCCCCAAGGACCCATGGTTTACCACGGCCAAGGCAATCGTGATCGGTGGCGACTTGGGCATTCCAAAACGTTCCGTGGAGCGATACCTCGGCGACAAGAAGCTCTTTCAAAAACACCGCGACGGCGGGCAATACTCCAAGGTCCATGAAGGTTGATCGCTACCCCATGGCGGGCCTGTCGGTTGGCGGACCTTCGACTAAAAGCCGCGCCCGTGTTGCGGATTCCATCGTTTGCGCGATGGCGGTGCCGTGGCGTGGTGGCGGAAGTTCTTGCACACCGCCAAACCGCCACACGACCGCCACAAGCCGGAAGGTGGAGAACACCCGTCCCCGTGGTGGTTCAGCGCATCACCCGCCACCCGCCACACCCGCCACGTACTTCCAAAGAGCAACACGATGAACACACACCATCGTTTCATCTTGGAACCGTACAAGGGACCATCCACCCGGCACACCTGCCCACAATGCCGCAAGCCGAAGGAGGTAGCGCGGTATTTAGATACTGCCACCGGTGAGCTACTTCCTGACCATGTGGGCAAGTGCAACCGAGCGGACGCTTGCGGCTACCACTTCACGCCCCGCGATCACTTCAGGGACACCGGCACCCACCCTACCGAAGCCGATGGCAACGCATGGGAGCCAAAGCCTGAGCCGCCACCACGTCCACCATATGTCCACCAACGTGCTGAAGTGCTGGCCATGCGTTCGCATCCTGAGAGGAACACACTGGCCGCGTATTGGCGTGATCGCATCGGCGGTAATCGCTGGAATACCGTAGCCCGTGACTATGCGCTGGGGACATGGCCGAGCGGATCACTGGCCGGGGCTGCCGTTTATTGGCAGGTAGACCAACACGGCAACGTGAAGGCTGGAAAGGTGATGCTCTACGATCCTGCAACCGGCAAGCGCCGGAAGGATGTGCGGTCTACTTCGTTCGTCCATTTTGAACAGACGGGCCACAATGCCGCCGAGTTGAACGTGGGCCAATGCCTCTTCGGTGAGCACCTGCTGAAAAGCTGGCCAATGGATGCACCGGTCGCGGTGGTGGAGAGTGAAAAGACGGCCATGATCGCCGCCGCGTTGATGCCTTCGTTCCTGTGGGTCGCGGTCGGATCTGTGGGTGCCTTCACCCTGACCAAGCTCCAAGCCCTAACCGGGCGGAAGGTGCTGGCCTTTCCTGACCTCAGCCGCGACGGTAGCGCTTTCGCCAAGTGGAGGGAGAAAGCCGTGGAGATCGGGCACCTCTTCGACGCTGTGCATGTTTCGGACTTGCTGGAGCGCATGGCCACGGATGCCGACCGTAGGGCCGGGCTTGACATCGGGGACTACCTGTTGAGGTCGGGGGATGAGATCACCACGACCGCAACGCCAAACACCGCAGCACCTGTGAACGTCCCGGCCATGATTCTCTCCGAAGCAGAAACCGTGATGCAACGGTGGGCCGAGCGGAACCCCGCGATCAACACCCTTGTGGATGTGCTCGGCTTGGACCTGAGCCGCGCCAAGATCACCAAGCTGGACCCCCTGAAGTGATGAGAGCGGAACGAACACGAAAGGAATTGGAGAGCCTGGCCGAAGGCATCCGCGAAGAGTTGGACAACGCAACACGGTCGCACGCCCTACCCGATCACATGGCAGCACTGGAGCGCATCGCTGCACTATGCAAGCGGCTTCGATCACTGTGCAACCGTGAACTGATGGAATTACAACGCCTGAAAGACGGCATACCGAAACGAACAAACCCAAGTCAACAATGAGCAAGCGGAAAACTGGAGCGGCCGAGGCTGCAATCCACACGAACAACGAACACTGGAACGGCTACGCCTTGGCCTTTCTGTGCAAGGTGAAGGAAGGCGGCAAGTTCCCGGACGTGGACAAAGCAATGGACCTCTATTGCGATGTGCTCGGGATCATACAGGACCACCACGATAAACCCCTGAAGGGTGATCGCGCGGCTGAGGCACTACTGGCAAAGGCAGGCATGAACGAAGAGCAATGCGTGGAGATCAACCTTGCCGCTTACACCTACCTGAAAGGAAGTGAGTTCGACGTGGACCTATCGGTGGGCATCGCACTACTGAAGGGCCGCACGAAGGCGAAGGAAGCCGAGCCGTGGACGAAGGGCACGCGCGAAGGGCTTCAGGAATTGGTGAGGCGTGAACTGGCCGAGCTGCCCGAAACACTGAAGGCGCTGGACCCAAAGGACCGGATCGCTACATTATGCAAGCTCCTGCCCTACGTGTTCCCTAAGTTGAACAACGTGGAGGGCAAGGATGAGCAACCTACCGGCTGGAATTGGTAAGCGATGGGACGGCCATACACCGGAGCCGCGACGGTCTACTCTTCCCCGCGCTTGGAATTGTCGCGGTTGCTGAAGGTGGGCTACTTCACCAAGGATGCCGAGGTGAGCGGATCATGGACGTGGACCAATGGCGACGCCGTGCGGATCTTCACCAAGCGGAAGGGGGCCGAGGTCTACATGGAACTGAGGTACACATGGACGCACCCGCACACCGGGGTAGCTGAGGATGTGCGGCAACGGTTCGACATGGTGAGCAAGCCGAGTAACCTCGGCCAGGGTGAGGTGCTCTACTTCCGTTGCCCATCCACCGGACGCCCTTGCCGGATCCTTTACCGCGCCTACCATGCCCGCACCTTCCGAAGTAGGTGGGGCTTCAGCTACCGCCTCTACTACCCTTCCCAAACATGCGGCAAGCTCAACCGCTGGGACGAAACCTACTGGAATGCCGAGCGGCACCTGGAGCGAAGCAAGGGGAAGCGGAACCCTGGCACCTACCGGGGTAAACCCACGAAGCGATTAAAGAGGCGTGAGCGGTTGCTTGAACAACTGAGCCAAGCCGATGAAATACGCTGGTCCCCGGCTTGCTGGCCGATCCGCCTACGTGGTGCGTTTACGAAACTGCCCTAATTCCTAAGAAGTTCGGTTACTTTGAGTTGCTGAATTTTTCACCACCAAACAACCACCATGAGAAACTTCACCATCGTGCTGGCCACGACCGCCCTTCTATTGGTTGCATGCAGCACGAAACCCGGGAAAGAGAAACCCGACTACCGCCAGGTCTACAATCGTGCCGTTGAACTGACCAAAAATTCGTTGAAGTACCCTGACGATGCGACGTTCCCCATATTCGATAGTGTGGACATCACCGCAACCGGAGACACCGTCAAGATCAACTTCCATGTACTCGCAGCGAATGGTATGGGAGTCCGGTCAAAGGCCGAGACCAAGCTGACCTTCAAAGTCGATAGCTGCGCTCACCTGCTGTCCGGTTGGGTGGTTGACGATGTCATGGTTGATCCTGATCCCGTTGGACGCCCGTGCTCTCCAGCCGCTATAAAGGCTTGGGAGGACAAACTACTTGCACAGGCATTGGAAGACGCAAGGGTCCGTAGGCAAGTTCAAAGAGCAAAAGTTGTTGAGGATTCAGCGCGGTTCGGTTCCAATGCGATTGTGGGACAAAAGATTAGTGGAAGTCACAAGTATGGTGGTAAGACGAAGGTGACGTGGACACCGTTGGTGGGACTTTTGGAAGAGGCGCGCAAGGATGCGGCGAAACAAATGCAGCCGGATGCTGAATTGCAAACGGTTCTGAGTTCATACTACGCCGTTTCCGAAGGGGGACGGATCCGCATTGACATTGAGCGCAGCACAATTGGGGCGGCGAACTGGGAGTACTTTACCATAGTAGTGCAGGATAGCACGGGGTCTGAGATATTCCGCAAGGCATTGGATAGTGACGTCCCGGAATACTCTTCAGGGGACTGGTGGAACATCAACCTCGTGAACATCCCCGGCTATGTGCGACCACCGTTTAATGTATTTGTGATCGACCAACTGGAAGACGCTCCTTTCAATTTCCGAATTGAAGCGCGCCGTTAGCGCATAGCGCCGTCGTATTTCACCGCCTCACTCGGAACAACGCCCTGGCAGCATCCCGCTTCCAGGGCGTTCGATTTGCCCCCTTATTTACTCCACCCCAAAACACGAAGCCCCCCAACTTGCGCTGGAGGGCTTGTGGCTCTAAGAGAGCCCCCCGCCGGATTTGAACCGGCGACCTGCTCATTACGAATGAGCTGCTCTACCGCTGAGCTAGGGAGGCTTTTGCCCCACTGGTCGCCCAGCGGGGCCGCAAATGTACAGAACCGGGCAGAACAGCCTATCGTTTGCTGAAGCGGGTAGTGCCCACCCCTTCCACGGTCAATGTGTAGATGCCCGGTGCCAGGTCGGCGGTGGACATGCGCTGAACGCCTGCGCTGGCCCACAGATGGCGCAGCACAACACGCCCGGAGGCGTCCATGACGATGACTTTTTGAGCACGGCCGGGAGCGGTAAACGAGACGGTCAGGTCATCCACCGCCGGGTTCGGGAATATGCGCAACACTTCCTCTCCGATACGACCAATGCCCGTGCTGGTGCGCAGGTCCAAGGCCATCTTCCCCGCTGCAACGCCGATACCGACACTGCTGAGGATGGAGCCATCGTTCTCCGTCACATACAGTGTTCCGGTGCTCGTGAAATCCGTTGAACTCACGTACATGACATTGTTGATCGGGTCGCCCAACACACCATAAGCTTCGATCCCATTGTCCAAGGTGTCATACACCTGTTCCGTGGTCAGATCGTATCGCGCGAGCTGGGCCACCGAGTACTCCATGTAGTAGATCCTTCCGGCTGCTGCCGTGGAAGTACCACAACCGGAGTTGTAAGCCACGTTGTTGGTCACCATCAAGCTGGAGCCCACAGGATCGATCCGGCTGATGCTGCTACCGGTGTAATCCTTGTTGTTGAACACGTAGACGTTGCCATCGGAGACCATGATATGCTCGGGGTTGTAGCCATCGGGGCCCAGATCGATGGTGCTCTCGTAGGCCTCTCCTTCCAGGTCCACCACCACCACCTTGTTGGTATAGTTGGGAAAATCAAAGCCGTTGTTCATGGAGATGTAGGCCTTGTCGTTCAGCACTTCAACAGCCTCGCAGGTGTACTCTACGCCATCGGCCGATCCGAGCGTGTAGATCAGATCGAATGTGTTCTTGTCCCGGACCTCCACAAAATGATCGAACGTGACACCATACTCTCCGCGTGTGAGCAGGATCCGATCGTTCCACAATGCTATGCGACGGATGCCATGGATGATCTCCTGGTCCAATAGATCGAACGTATTCGCATCATACTTCAGGAGGAAGCTGTCGGCGCTGACATAGACCAGTTCGTTCTCGACCTTCACGTCGTTCCCGAAACGGGCATGCGGGATGATCGCGGTCTCGGTGTAGGAGCCGAGTTCCGGGTCGTAGCTACCAATGGAAACAGGTACGATCTGCTGGCCGGCGGTATAGTCGTACCGGCCTTCGTTCAAGACCACCACCTGGTGGACGTGGGATTGGGCTTGGGTTGGAGCCCTGAAGCCGAACAATGCGGTCGCCAACGAACCGGCGCAGAGGAAAGAACGGTACATGGAAAAGGGTTTTGAGTTGCCGCTTTCACCGAGCGGCGTTCATAAGGTGAAACCCCGGAACACGACGAATGCCTGTACCGCAAGCATCCTGCCTTGTTCCCGAGGCCGGAACGTCATCCCGGGCTTTGACCGGGGATCATGCGTGCTGGCAGGTCTTCTGGCTCACCACCCAACCGATCGCGCCTTCCCATTCCGAACAAGTCGGGACAGTGGCGTGATGCGACCGGCTTCAGTGGTCTACAGCTGCGGGAACAGCTCCCGGTTCCAACGGCATTCCCTATTCACCTCCGGGGCCTTGGTCCACTGGCTTCCGCCAGTTCACCAACTCCCTTTCGGACCATCATGCGGCGCAAATGTAGCCGCAGGGGATCGGACCTCAGAACTTGAAGGCCAACGAGGCCTGGAACGCGACCCCGCGCGTCGTCAGCGTGGCATCGATCAAGTCCGGGTCGAATTCGGTGCCGTTCAACGTCAATTCGCGCAAGGGCATAGTGGTGCCGATATAACGCACCTGCAGGTTGAGGCCGACGAGATCGGAGAAATAGAAGCCCACGCCAGTGCTCAAACCCAGGGTGGTCCCGCGATAGATCGCCTCTGAGACGTTCCCGGGCTCATCCACGTCATGACGCAACGCCGAACTGCCCAACTGCATGGAAGCCATCCAAGCGAAGCGATCGTTGTTGATGATGTAGAACCTGGGCTGGATACCGATCATGGCCAGCCCGTTCGATTCAGAGGCACTGGAATCGAGGTAAACACCCGGTTCCACGTAGAGCCCAAGGCTGAATCGCTTGCCCAAACCGTAGCTGAATTCGATCGGATAGGTCACGGTCGCAGCGCCATCATCGTTCGATCGGATGGTACCAAGGACGGTCTGCTCATAATTGGTAGCATGCCCGCCTGCGGCGACCCCGATCGAAGCGTGGAAGGTGCCCTTGTCGTTGACCTGGGCCACCACGCAGGCATGGGCGTAGAATGCCGTTGCGATAAGGAGTAAGCGCTGGATCATGATGCGAAGTTCAGGAACATTGCGACCATTACCATTGGTCAAGACCCGAAGATCCAAAGACCGGGCCGTTGATGGACAGGAACCCAAGCGGATGAACAAGTTGACCGGACCGGTTGTTTGACCTTAGGAATTTCCTAACGCTATATTCGCCCACCCTTAACCGAAGCCGTTACCGCTTTGATGTGGAAGATCGGCAGGACCACAGTGATGGAGAGCACGAACAACACCAACGAGCCTACAGAGGCCAAGGTGGCAACGGAGCAGGAGGAGCGCTCCTACACGGACTACAACGCTGCCAAGGAA
>DEQO01000155.1 GCA_002360495.1 Flavobacteriales bacterium UBA3364 | reverse complement strand
TGTACCCCGTATTGGAGTAGTTGGTCGCCGTGGGGAAGGTCGTTTCCACGTTCACCACGCGCATGCGGGTGGTACCCGTGGGCGCCGTAACAGGCACATCGAATGTTCCCGTCTTGGTATGGTTGCCGGAAGCAGCGCTAGGTTGGTTGTAGACCTGTTCGTTGGCATCCAGGAAATCTCCGTCCTGGTTCCAGTCGATGTAGAGTTGGAAACCGTTCCCGAAGGCGCCGCCGCAGCTGGTCTGGGTAAGGCTGAAGGGCACACCCGTTTCACCCTGGCTATGGCTGGTCGCGGCCACAATACCCGTATAATTGGCATAACGGTTCAATACAGAACCGGGACCGGACGCAGCGATCGCGCAGTCGGAGGTGTTGTTCATCGTACCCACCGTTACGTTCGAGATGTCTTCATCGGCCGTACTGCTTGCGAAGGTGCTCGAGTAGGTACCGCACGCACATGCGTCGCTCACGAAGTCCACGAAGACCGGATTGCTCGGTGTGGATTCCGGATCGCAGGACACGACGCAACGGTACCACGTGGGTGCAGCGTGCGATGTGGTCAAGGTGCTGTTCGTGGCCAGGTTGATGTCCGTCCAAGGGTCGTTGCCATCGGGCGAGGTCTGCCACTGATAACCCACGCCCACACCCGGTGTACCGGCTTGCAGGCTCAGGGTGAAGTTGACGCTTGGGCACACGATGGCGGCCGTGGACAGCGTATTGCCCGGTGCAGGATCGCCGGAGCAAGGCGGCGGCGCCAAAACCGTGAAGCAATAATCCTCGGTCTCACCCCAGCTGTACCCCGTATTGGAGTAATTGGTCGCCGTGGGGAAGGTCGTTTCCACGTTCACCACACGCATGCGGGTGGTACCGGTCGGTGCCGCAACAGGCACAACGAAGGTGCCGGACTTGGTGTGGTTGCCGGAAGCAGATACAGGTTGGTTGTAGACCTGCTCGTTGGCATCCAGGAAATCGCCGTCCTGGTTCCAGTCCACATAGATCTGGAAGCCGTTGCCGAAGACGCCGCCACAGCTGGTCTGCGTTACGCTGAACGCTACAGTTGCCGCTGGAAATTCGGATGGGCCTGCGACAATACCGGTGTAGTTCGAATACATGAACGGTGAGGAACCCGCACCGCCTGCGAGCTCGCCGCAGGTGGAACTATTGTTCATTGTACCCACTGTCACGTTGGTGATCTCCTCATCAGCCGTGCTGCCGGCCGCGTTGATGGTGTATGGCGAACAAAGACATGCGCCCGTGGTCAAACCGACGAGCAAAGGGTTGCTGGCCGTAGTTGCCGGAGTGGCCGTAGGACAAGTGACATTGCAACGGTAGTAGGTCGGCGTAGCATGGTTCGTGGTCAACGTGGAATTGGTAGCCAGGTTGATGTCTGTCCACGGATCGAGGCCATCCGGTGAACTCTGCCACTGGTAAGTGACGTCGGTTCCCACCGTGCTATTCTGCAAGCTGAGGTTGAAATTCGCACCAGCGCAAGGCGAGGCAGCACTGGACTGCGTGTTGCCAGGGGCAGGAGTGCCACTGCATAAGCCGGAAGCGGCGTAATTGAACCGGATCTGTGGGCGGAAAGCATTGGCAGTCCCTGTGGCAGATGCGCACAGCGATCCACCGCCATCGGCACGTATACGGCGGGAGCCGTTGGTCAGGCTCGCGCCACGCACGCCACCATAAGGTGATGCAAAAGCCATGGAAGTGGAACCGGTACAGATGTCCACCAAGATGTTACTACTCCCATTCCACGTGAAGTTGCTGGAAAAGGTGATCATCTGGTGCACACCGGCACTCTGCACAGCAGCATCATAGCTCGCGGGACCGAATACCGGGGTCACCGTGGTGGCGTCATGCGCAGCGGAGTTGGTCGCCGTGGTATGGGCCAAACCGATCGTATAGGTCGGGAAAGCAGGTCCGTTGTCCTCGCTGACCGAGAAGCCCAGAGCGCTGATGATAGCGCCCGGTGGCATTCCGGCTGCCGTTAGTTCAGCGGCCGTGTAGACCGCCTGCCAGTGCATGTAATTGAAGTAGTCATCGACCGGATCGCTACCAGTTCCGTTGGAGGTGGTCCCATCCGTACCGATAATGGCTTGACCCATGGCTGCCGGGCTGAAGAACCCACATCCCATTGCGATCGCCACTGTCGCGCCGTACAGCCGCGTTCGCCAGCGACCGGGGGCGGAATTGTTTCGACTTATCATGTTCTTGGTTTTGGTTGTTCAATGAAAACAGCTACGATGGCCGTGGCGCGCCATCAACGCTTGGTAAGTTCCCGTTGCCGGGAACTGGCAGGACTTAGGATCGTAGGGAAACCGGCCGTAGCCGGTCGAAAGGGGGGGGGCTGTTTCGACGTATTTCGGGAGCGGTTTGGTTCGTTGGGTATTCGGAGGCCGTCTAATGTATGAGGTTGTATGGATCAAGTCCAACAACTAAGTATTTATCAACAGGAGGCAACCCATAAGACATCGCCTCGTACCTGCCTAGTCCCCGGGGTCGTTCTTCGCCTCATTGCCAAGCCATCCTGCCCCCGGTAACGCGGTTTCGTCCAGCTTTGCGACCCGCCGCCGCCGCCGATGAGCCGTGATCGGGGCAGCTTCTACCGCACCCTGAAGTTAGGGTGTTCGACGATCATTGGGGGTCCGGTTCATAACTTCCTTGATCGGGTGCGCTTGACCTTTTTAGCTGCTGCCAGGTCGACCCGGACGGCCAGGGACACCAAGAACGATGGTGTAGATGCAATGCCCCAATGGCATGTCGGCATCGGACGGTAGGCCTCCGTCGCGGATGTACGCGGTCCAGGGAACGGAAGTCATCGAGGCGATCCCGGACCGGTTCCAGAAGGTCAGCTTGGGCGGAATTCCAAACTGGACCAACAGGGTGTGCACAACTTATTCTTCCGCCTTCGCCCAGCCCCCCCCTCCCACACCGGGCCCAAGCCGATCATCGGTTCCCGAACGGTACGAGCCGTAGTCAAAGGCAAGCCACCCCACCCCGCCAACCTTCCACTTTCCCGAACCCCGGGCAACGGAGGCAACCACCCTGCGTCTTCCGACCGGGACCGGCCGGGTTGCCGTTGGATGACCCGTCGTTCGCACACGATCCACCTAGCAGCGCATCGACAAATGCCAGCCCGCATCCATAGGACCCGGCACCACGACATGGTCCGTACCGCCCAACTTATGGAGATCCTTGGAAAGGCGCCCAACGGAGCATCCCGGTCGGCGCCCCCTGAACCCCATATATCCCGTATCTTTCGCCCTCGCGTACCTGCACCGATCCCTATGATAGCGCACCATACTGCGTCGCTTCAGTCGCGTTCGGCACTCCCTTGGTCCTCCCCTGCGGTGGAACAAAGGTGTACTGTGGTCCGTTCAAATGGACCTTGTGGTCACATTGGGAATACACGATCCGCCTTTCAGCTTGCTTG
>DEQO01000068.1 GCA_002360495.1 Flavobacteriales bacterium UBA3364 | reverse complement strand
GGGGATCAGATCACCACCGGAAGGCAGGGCGACCCAGAGGCCGAATGCAGGACCATTGCTGTTCACCGATGGGTCCAGGAAACCCGAAGCAAGCACCGCGATCGCAGCACCTTCAAGACCAAGAGTGGCCAATGGTGCCGAATACGCAGCAACAGTGGTCATGCCATCACCCGTGCGCACTTCCAAAGTGTAGTCGTCCGTCGGAAGGTTCAGGTAGCCTTGGAACTCCGGGTAGCTGATGTCGTCCACCGCCGTCACGTTCAGCACACCGCTTTCGAACACGTCCACCGTTGGTGCGTCCGTGCAACCATGCATGACCAGGACATCGACACCCGTGCCTGCGGCAGCTTCCTGTGCCGTAGCGAAGGCTTGAAGGCTGAACGGTGTGGCGGGCGAGTACCCTGACGAGCTCACGGTGCCGCTGGCCACTACGATGTAGCTACCGCCGTCAGCAAGCGTAAAAGGCTGGGTGAAGATCGCATCGTCTACCGATGAGCTCGTGGGCGGGGCGATCGCTACGCTCAACTCGACCTCGGCAGGCACGTCCACAAAGGGTGTTGCGGTCCGGAAAGCGAAATCGTCCAGGAGCAGGTCGCCATTCACGTATACATCCACGGATGCGGCGCCCAGGTCCGCGCAGTTGTGGACCACCTGCAGGCGGGCGGTCTGGGCCGAAACGGACGCCGCTCCCAGCAGAGCTGCCCCGATCAATAAGGAGGAGAATGTCTTGTTTGTTTCCATTGGTCTGTGGTTTTAGGTTAGGACCGACGTGAAAACATCCTCAAATCCCATTTTGTTCATCAGAGCTGAAAAAAAGTTGAACAAAGCTGACAATTCGATGACGAAGCCGCTGGGTGCGCTTTCTGGATCGCGGCACTTAGCGGAAAAGGGTCACATGACCGAAGATCTCGTAAACGTCCTTCTTGATCGCGTCGATGGCATAGGCTCGGTAGACATAGACGCCCTCGGGCACGCCCTTACCGCCGATGCTGCCATCCCAACCCTCCGTGGGGTCCTTGCTGGCGTAAATGGATTCGCCCCAGCGGTCGAAGATCTGCAGGTCGTAGCTCTCCAGGTCGATCACACGGCCCATCGGTTGGAACATGTCATTGATCCCATCGGCGTTGGGCGTGAAGGAATTCGGCACGTAGAACGCGTACTCCTGCGGAACCAAGTGGGCAACAATGCTGTCCGGCCCCGCGAAGGTGGCTTGGAGCGCGATCATCGTACTGTCATCGGGGATGTACGCATTGTTCGCCACGGACCAGTGATCGAAATCGTAGAACTGGGAGGGTATCGCATAGAAGATGGCCTCAGCATTCTCGGGCATGGAAACGGTCGTGGGAAGATCCGTATAGGTGGTGCCGTGGAAGTTGATGCTCGCTGAGCCGGGCGGCACGACATCGAGCACGATATCGTACCGTATTGGAGGTTGGAAGTGCGCCACGATACTGTCCGCCGAAAGGATGTCTATCGTGACCAACGAATCGGTCGTCGTGGGCAGGATGTTGTTGGTGCTGAAGACCTCCCAATGGCTGAAGCTCTGGCCGGGTTCGGGGATCGCAGCAAGCGTTGTGCTGATGCCACCATAATAGGTACCGCTGAAGGGGTAGGTTTCCGGCGTTATCGAATTGATCTGGATGCGACCCGTCAAAGGTGGGTCCACGTTGAATACCACGTCATAAGGTCCGGTGATATCATAGCAATCTTGCAGCCCTTCGGTTATCGCAACACACCGGGTGGTGATGAAATCGCGGATGGCCTGGACGTTGCCCTGCCATTCGGCCATGCTTCCGCCCCAGCGGGCGATATGCGCCGGCATTTCCGGTTCGATCATGGCCACGAGGCTGTCCAGGAAGCCGATCATGTAGTCGCACTGGAACGTGGTATTGTTCAAGTCGATGTACCGGTTCACATAGTGATCGTGCACCATGTCGTTCTCTTCCAGCATCTTGGTCAGGATGGGGATGTGGCCTTGACCTCCGGGGTCCGGCAGCTGTTCCGCGTTGCAGGGGTCGGCGGCGGGTGTTTGGTCCGGTATTCCGGTGAAGTTCACGTAATGCCCGAAGGTGGCGTCCATGTCCCACAGGGCATAGCGCCAGCGTCGTCCGTCGCCATCGGGGTTCAGGCCACGCCACCAGGCCGTGTTCCAGTTCAACCAATCGGAGCACACGGTCTGGCTGTTCAGAACAACGTAATCCACCAGGCTCTTCCAATTCAAGAGGCCATCAACGTAGGCGAAGTTGGCCGCGTCGCCCATGTCATTGCCATTGATGTAGGCCACCAAGCCGTCCCATTCGGCTTGGGCCGGGGCTCCACCATATTCCTGCCAAGTGCCGCCCCAGGTCTTCAGGAAATAGAGTTGGTCTTCGGGCTGGTCGTAGTACTCGTCCGTGAAATCAGCGTCGTCCACCTTTTCGCGGATCTCGTAGACCCCCCAGTACTGGCCGTTCACGTACATCACGCAAGGCTCGTAGCTACGCTCGTCCAACCGCAGGTCGTTCACTTGCGAAAGGGCGTTCACGAAGGCATCGCGGATATGGGCACCACCGGCCTCGAACGGATAGTTGTCACTGGCGGCAGCCTTGATGATCAAGCGCTGGTATTGATCGCGGTCCTTGGTGCGGAAGATCGGGTAGTGGATACCATCGTTGTCCCCGAACTGGTCCCGCGACACATAATCGATACCACGTTGGTCATAGGCCCAGGAGTCGTTGCCGTGTTCGTTGAAATCGCCCGTCGCCTCGTCCCTGAGCTGGCCATCCGGTCCGAAGTACTCGAAACTCCCGATCGGGTTGTTCTGCGTGCCGTTCAGCAGCGTGGGTACTTCATCACCCGTGATGGAAAGGATGGCCACAGTATGTGTAGTGCCGATCAAGTAGGTGTTCGTCTCAACAGCGCTGGGTGGAACTGCGGCATCGGAGCTGAACGTGCGTGCCCGCACCACGGTCGTGGTCGCAATGGCCAATGGCGCTGCGTAGGCCGGTGATGCTGCCGTAGGGACGGTCCCGTCCAGTGTGTAGCGGATCGTGTTCCCTGCCCCTGCAACGGACAAGGAAAGGCTGACCGCACCACCGTGTACCCCCGATGGAACACTGAAGACCGGTTTCGGTGCATACTCCGACTGTGCGCCAACGTTCGCCGATCCCGGGGTGGGGTCGACGAATACGCTCCAAGTGCCCGCTGCATCCGTGGTCCTTCCGCGGCTATGATCGGTCTGCGTGCGGTCCAGTAGCTGGTATTCGCTGACGATGGTCGCCGTTGGGTCGCTCAGCACCGCTCGTTCCTGCTCCGTTTGGTTCAATTTGAAATTCGTGTGGTGGATCGCACCAACAGTCGTGTTCCGCCCACTGCAGTAGATCACCAGATAGCCGTTCGCCGGTATCGAGGCGCCGCCGGGAAAGGCCCATTTCGTGTTGTTCGTCTGGCTGTCGCTCAGGAACCAACCGGAAAGGTCCACGGCCGCGCCAGTGGTATTGAACAGCTCGATCCAATCCTCGTACTCCCCGAAATTGTCGACTTGGTCCGCATAGTTGGAAGCGCTCACCTCGTTCACGATGACCTGTGCGCGAGCGCTGGATAAACAAACAAGAAGGACAAGTAGGAGGGGAGATCGCTTCATGGAAAATGACCCGAACGTGAAGGGCAAGTTACCGGTACGGATCGCCTTGGCCATGTACGAGGAAGCAGCGGTTCTTGGAAACGAATGGTACCGGTCACCCCTAGGACGCCGTTACGGTCCGTTCCGGTGCCTGTCCGTCAGGTCTTTGCGTTCAGGTCCTGGCCGGCGTAATAGCCGGTGTCGATATCCAGCAACAATTTGGTGTGCAAGGTCACTTGTCCCGTATGGTAACTGAAGTGCTCCACGACGTGCATCAGGATGGCCGTTCCGCTTTCCGTGAAGCCCTGCACCGACCACATCCGGGTCAACTCTCGCGGTGTAAGCCCGCTGATGGTGAGGACCGCTTGGTCCAGGACATCGGCCAACCTCTTCTCGAATGCTGCGACCGGCAGGGGGCCTTGCTCGTTGAATTCATCATCGCGGAACCTATTGTCGGGCTTTCCACCCAAGGTCGAGTTGATCCACTGCTCCACATTTCCGCATAAGTGGAGCACCAGGTTACCCATGCTCACCACATGTGTGTTCGGCCGATGCCAGACCAGGCCATCTTCCAGAAGATGCAGGCACTTCACCAAGCGATCCCGGCCTTCCTGTAACCGGCGAATGCTCTCCGCCTTGATCTGTTCATCCAATTCCATGATCGCAAAGTATCCGTGGAGCATGGTTCACCGCTGGAACCGGTACACCCACACCCTGTGGTCCGCCTCGACCGAATCGACGATGGGATAAACGGCTTTCAACGAACGGTACCACGCCTGATGACTCCGTTTTGGGTCGCCGCTCGCATCTACGACGATCCTGGGCCCAAGGACCTCTCCGGGGACCGGGTCAGTGATCGCAATATCGCTGTACAGGAGGTCGCTCTGGTCGTCCTTCAATTGCTCCAGATCCTCGGCGGCCAGGTAGTTGAGCCAGTACCAGCTCGGCACGACGTCCAGTTCGCGATGCTCCATGGCCCAGCCGTCAACAGCCTTTACCACACGGACCGGGTCTCTGACACCGGACCGCCATGGGGTGAACGTGATGGCCATGGCGCTGACCAGCAGTGCGGCCAGTCCAGTGGTCCATCGGTAGGATGCTCCAAGGCGGGCCACCGACAGCGCGACGAGGAGCGCGAAACCCGGTGCGGCATACACCAGGTACCGGTCCAGGAACATGGGAACGACCAGGGATACGAGGAACATGCCCACGAGCGGGACAAAGGCCCATAGCAGTGCAAGCCGAATTCCCGGGGAAAGCGGTCGGTCCCGCACACAAGCCACCGCGATCACGATCAGGAAAACGACCGTCAGCACCGGTACGTTGCTCCACCGCCAGACCATGTTGTAAAGCTCCTCCGGCACCGGCGATCCCAACCATGTGCCCTGCGAAACGCTGGTCCCGATCCGCTGGGCGAAGATGATGAGGTAGGGTGAGAACCACGCGATGGTGAGGGCCAGTCCGAACAGGAAATTGCGCCGCAAATGCCGCAGCTCCGGAAGGGCGAAGAGGCAAAGGCCTTGCAGCCCGATCGCCAGCCAGCCGAAGAAATGCGTGTACACCAGCAGGACGTTCAACGCCGACAGACCGAGCATGGCGCGCAGTCCGTTGTTCGGCTTGTCCTTCGCACGCCAAACCAGCCACATGCCCGTGGCGGCGAGGAGGGTGAAGAGCGAATAGGCGCGTACCTCGTGCGCGAATCCATGGTGGTAGTTGCTGAAGGTGAAGATCAAGGCAGCCGACACGGCCACGATGCGACCGCCCAGGCGATGCCCGAGAAGGAACAATGGCCACACCGCTATTGCGCTGAAGAGTGCCGAGGGCACGCGCAGCCAACCAGCGGTGAACGGCGTAACAGAGCTCCATGCTTTGATCAACAGGAAATACAACGGCGGATTGTTCTCCGTGGCGAACATGCTCCACAACTCACCCATTGGCCGCTGGGACCAGTAAACGGTGAACGGCTCATCATGTGCCAGGACACCGCTGTTCAGCCAGGTGCATTTGAACACGATGTTCAGCGCCACCAAGGCAGGGATCATCAAGCGATCGGTGCGTGACAGGCCCATGCCGCGAAGCTATCCGGATCGGTCACAACCGCCGGTACATCACGTAGTGCCCGCCGATCCCGGGGATCTCGAAGCGCTCGCCATGGACCGCCAACCCGGCCCGTTCGTAGAACGGCACGGCCTTCACCCGTGCATTGCACCAAAGCAGATCGGCGTGTTGTGCCTTCAAATGTTCCAGGGCGAAACGCAGCAGCCTTGCCCCGGCACCCTGCCCCTGGAAGTCGGGATGTGTAGCCATGCCCCTCAAGCGGAATTGCTTCCACCCGTTGAGTTCCGGATGCGGCTCCGGATAGAAGGAACCTACGGAGATCCTGTGCTCCCCGATCTGCAAACCCAAATGGAAGGCACCGACAAGCCGATCGTTGGCGAAGTCCACATCCTCCAGCACGCCACCGGGACGAAGGACTTTCAAGCGCAAGGCATGGGTGTCCTGTGCTTTGATGAAACGGACCCGCATGACCGGCAAGTTAGGAGGAACCGCCAGGGGAAGCCCTATCGGGCCAGACGCTCCAGTAGCTGGGTCAATCGGCCCAGTGCCTCCTTCGCCTTGGCGCGTTCCTGGTCGCAGTCCGCACCTTGCGGTGTGATCGTGGCCAGTTCCATGCGGTCCGTGCCGGCAACGGCTTCCACCTTTTCAATTGATCCGCATGCAGGAAGAGTGCTCGCTACGGAGCGCTGCTCGAAACGGTCCAAGGACGCGATCGTGACATGTGTTTCCGTCCCGGGCCACGGCAGGCTCAATTCACCCAGCACTGACGGACGTACGTTCCGCACAAGTTCCGTGGGTGCGATGCGCACCGAGCGAGGTGGGAGGGCCAGGGCGGCGCAGCACCACCATGCCCCGGTCACGAAGAGTGCGGTGCGTGCTACCTGAACACCGGACCGAACAGGGGAGAAGCCCATCATCCTGCCGAACCCTGCTCCTAAGATGCCGAATACCAGGGTGCAGAGTGCGGTGAGCAACGCGCATAAGGCCAAGCGGGTGCCCACACCACTACCACCAACGACCAATATCGTCGGGTCGCCAAGCAGATAGCCGTTGCGAAAGGTGGCGATCGCGGCCGGAAGATCCAGCGTCATGGATGGGGCCATCCACAGCTCCAGGCCTGCGTAAGCCAGACGAAGCAGTAGCAAGACCCCGAGGCCGAGCAACAAGAAACGAATGGCATCTGCCGTGGTATCCCCCAGGTCCAGCCTCATACGGTGAGGTTCACTTCAAATAGCGCATATCCGTTCCGGCCTTCAACCCTTTCACGGCGGCGTAGATCAGCCGGATGACGCTCTCCACGTCGGCCCGCTGTACGATCTCCACGGTGGTGTGCATATAACGCAAGGGCAGGCTTATCAATGCCGATGGCACACCGGCAGCACCATAGGCGAAGGCATCGGTGTCCGTCCCTGTGGCGCGGCTTGCAGCCATGCGTTGGAAAGGGATTTTCTCTTGCTCGGCCGTGCGCACGATGTGTTTCAGGACGTTGTTGTGTACGGCCGGGGCATAGCTCAGCACCGGACCGGATCCGCAGGCGACGTCGCCGTTCTGGATCTTGTTCATCATCGGGGTCTGCGTGTCGTGCGTCACGTCCGTCACGATCGCTACGTCCGGACGGATGCGTTCCACGATCATTTCGGCACCGCGCAGCCCCACTTCCTCCTGCACGCTGTTCGTGATGTACAGCCCGAACGGGAGCTTCACCTTGTTCTCCTTCAACAACCGCGCGACCTCGGCGATCATGAAGCCACCCATGCGGTTATCCAGCGCACGGCCCACGAAGTTCCTCCCGTTCAACACCATGAATTCGTCCTCGAACACGGCCACGCAACCCACGTGTACACCGAGCTTCTCCACTTCCTCCTTGCTGGTACAGCCACAATCCAGGAAAATGTTCTCCAGCGACGGGGTGACCTCCGTTTTCCCATTGCGCACATGGATCGCCGGCCAGCCGAATACCGCTTTCACGATGCCCTTCTCCGTATGGATGTTCACCCGCTTGCTGGGTGCGATGATGTGATCACTGCCACCGTTCCGGCGCACATAGATGAATCCTTCCTTGGTGATGTAGTGGACGAACCAGCTGATCTCATCGGCATGGGCCTCGATCACCACCTTGTATTTCGCCGTGGGGTTGATCACACCGACCGCAGTACCGTAGTTGTCCGTGAAGTGGGTATCGATGTACGGTTTCAGGTAGTCCAGCCATAGTTGTTGGCCTGCGCTCTCGAACCCGGTCGGGGAGGCATTGTTCAGGTACCGCTCCAGGAAATCGAGCGAGCTCTTGGTGAGTATGGTCTTTTCCGTCGCCTTCTTGGAGGCTGCCTTTTTCGCTGCTGTCTTCTTGGCCATGATCGGGATGGGGCGGCTGATGGGAATTGCGCCGCAGGTGCCAAAGCTAGCCGACACCCGGCCCCGGAACATTGCGCCCCCGAACACGTATCAACAGCGTTCTATCGAAACCTACGCATCGCTCTCCCATGCGGAAATTCATCATCTACCTATGCCTTGGTTTGGGCCACGGCCATGTCTTCGGCCAGCAGCCCGCTATGCCCAAGGAGGCGGCGGACCTGTTGAAACGCGCCGAGAAAGCCCTGGCGGGTGGGAGTACGCAATTTGCACGTGCCGAGGCCTTGTTCGAACAGGCGTTGGCCCTTGCGCCGGACCACGGTGAATTGAACTTGAGGATGGGCCTATGCCAGTTGAACGGGCCGGCTCGCTACAAGTCCCTTCCGTTCTTCCTGAAAGCACAAGCCGCAATGCCCGAAATGCCCCGGATCGATTTCCTGGTCGGTTTCGCCCAGCAGCTCGATCAACAATGGGATGCCGCTGTGGCGAGCTACGAGCGGCACAAGCACTTCAACCGTTCCCAGGACGAACAGGCGTTGTACAATACAGCTGACAAACGTATCGCGGAGTGTAAGCACGGGAAGGCTTTGATGGCCGCCCCGGTCCGCGCTGAAGTGCGTAACATGGGGCCGAGGATCAATTCGCCACAGGCGGATTACGGAGCGCTCATCACGGCCGACGGCAAAGAGCTTATCTATACTTCCCGCCGTCCCACGGATCCGGATGCCGAACTGAACAAGGAAACACTCGACCACTTCGAGGACATCCGCACCAGCCGTTCGCTGGATGGTGGATGGGGCGCATCGCAATTGCTTCCGGCCCCGGTGAACAGCGCCGCGAACGATGCCAGCGTTGGCCTCTTCAACGATGGTCGCACCCTGATCATCTATCGGGACAAGGACGGGTCCGGTGATCTGTTCGAGAGCAAACGGGTCGGCGATTCGTGGAGCGAACCCACCGCGTTGGGTCCCAACATCAACTCCAGGGACCACGAGTCCAGTGCCTGGTTCAGTTTCGATCGGCAGTGGTTGTATTTCGTGAGCGACCGTGCCGCCGACAACGTGGGCGGGCAGGATATCTACCGCAGTAAATGGGATGCCGCCGCGAACGATTGGGGTCCGGCTGAGAACCTCGGCCCCACGGTGAACACCATACACGATGAAGAGGGTGTGTTCGTACATCCGGATGGCCGCACCCTGTACTTCAGCAGCAAGGGTCATAATTCCATGGGGGGGTACGATGTCTTCCGCTCCCGCCTGGAGAACGGACGCTGGTCCGACCCACTGAACATGGGATGGCCCATCAATTCGCCGGATGATGATCTGTTCTTCGTGCTTACCGCCAATGGATCAACGGGATACCTCAGTAGCCTGCGCGCCGATGGTCTGGGTGAGGATGACCTCTACGAAGTGACCTTCCTGCCGGATATGCCACAGGAGGATAACCTGCTCGTCAGCGCGGGATCCGCGGCTCCCGTGGTCGAGGATGAGCTACCCAGCACCGTGCTGCTCAAAGGCAAGATCATGGACCTGAAGATGCTCGCCGGTATGGAGGCGTCCATCGAGATGGTCGATCTCGAGGACGCTTCCCTGGTGGCCCGGTTCAAGAGCGACGCGACCACGGGAGAATATCTCGTGGCTTTGCCGGCCGGCCGCCGGTATGCCATGTACGTCAAGGCAGACGGGTTCCTGGTCTATTCCGAAACAGTGGAAATGCCTCCTCAACAGCGGAACATGGAAGTCGATCTGGATATCGACCTGAAGTCCCTTGATGCAGGCAGCCAGGTGACGATGAAGAACATCTTCTTCGCAACGGCGAGCGCGGAACTACACGAGGACTCCGAGGCGGAATTCGACCAATTGCAGGAATTGCTCACTAAGAACCCGGCACTGAAGCTGGAGATCGGCGGGCATACTGATACAGACGGGTCCGCTGAGTTCAACAGGAAGCTGTCCGAGCAGCGGGCGATCGCCGTACGCGACGAATTGGTGAAGCGTGGGATCGATCAGGGGCGCCTATCGGCCGTGGGTTTTGGTGATTCCAAGCCGGTGGCCGACAACGATACGGACGCCAACAAGGCGAAGAACCGCCGGACGGAGGTCAAGGTCCTCTAGGACACACCGGGTTAGTTTCGTGGCGAACATCAACGCCATGGACGAACGCCTCGCCCAAGACTTCCTGCCGCTGCGCACGGCTGACGGCTCCCTAACGTTGCGCAGCGAACTGTTGGGCGAACAATATCACAGTGTACATGGGGCGGTGCAGGAAAGCACACATGTGTTCATCAAGGCCGGTCTTGAACACATCGGAAAGCCGCAGGTCGATGTTTTGGAGGTGGGCCTGGGTACCGGCCTCAACCTGTTGCTGACCTGGGTCCGTTGTCTCGAAGGAAAGTGCCTTGTACGTTACACCGCGTTGGAACCGCATCCGGTAAGCCTCGGGCTTCTCGTGGAACTTGACCATTGTGCCGATCTCGCGTGGCCCGGATTGCACGACCCTTTCCTGGAACGGATGACCGAGAACCGTGATGGCTGGTGGGAGCCGATGGGCGGTCTTGCGTTCCGGCAGCTGGCTATACCCGTTCAGGACTTCCATGAGCGTGATGCGTTCGACCTGGTCTATTTCGACGCGTTCGGTCCGGGTACACAACAGGAAATGTGGACGTTGGAGGTCTTCCAGCGGATGCATGCCGCTTTGCGGCCCGGTGGTGTGCTGGTGACCTATTGCGCGAAGGGCCAGGTGCGCAGGAATTTGCAAGCGGCCGGTTTCGTCGTGGAGCGGCTGCCGGGTCCGCCCGGGAAGCGGGAAATGCTGCGTGCTACACGATGACCGTGATCGACCGAACTTCACGCACATGTTCACCATCCGTGTCTATGGCCTGTTGCTTCACCAGGGTTGTGTCCTTGTCGCCGATGAATTGATCAAAGGCCAGCGCATCACCAAGTTTCCGGGCGGTGGTCTGGAGTTCGGCGAAGGCTTGAAGGATTGCCTGATCCGGGAGATCCGCGAAGAGATCGGCGTGGAAGCGTTCGATCCCGTGCATTTCTACACCACCGACTTCTTCCAACAGAGCGCTTTCCACAGCACGCCCATGCAGGTGGTCAGCGTGTACTACACGTTCCGTGTGGCGGATCCCGCTGCCGTTCCGGTGGTGAACATGCCGTTCACGGGCATCCGTGGTCCGGGCGATGCGGAAGTGTTCCGGTGGCTTGTGCTGGAGGGGTCGAAAGAGGAGGACCTCAGCCTGCCGATCGATCGGATGGTGTGGAGGATGATGAGGGATGGTTTCTAGGCACCCAATCGCCGTACTACCAATGCCTCCACATTGGTGAAGACGGCTTCCGGCTCGTAGGTGCGCCACTTCATGGCGTTCAACCGGCCACCGAGTAGGAAGTATTGGTCGATGTTCGCCCGCTGCATATCCTCCAGCACATGCGCCCGGAAGTTGAGCAATGCGATCCAGCCGTCGGCTTCGCTCACCTCCTCGAACCACTCGCTGTAATATTCGTCGTCGCTGGTATGGAAGTTCAGCACGTTCTCACCGATCAGGATGAACTTGGCGATCCCTTCGCCCATCAGGGGTTCGATCACATCCCGTTTCAATACCATGATGTCGTTGTGCAGCAGGTCGTTCCACTCACCGATCAATTCCATGATGGCGTAGCCATCGTCGTAGTCGGCATAGATCAGTTTGATATACAGCGTGGCACTGCCGAAGTTGTCCCACTGCGGATGGATCACATGATCGTAGACCGCGTGCGTGAACTCGAACTCGCTATGCTCCTCCCCGAAGAAGGGTGACCGCTCATCCTCCTCCGCCATGTAGCGGTGGCGCCAGTTCCAATAGGGTTCGATGTCGTGCATTCGTCAAGTGAAAAGGGGTAGGAGCAGGGGCAGGGGCAGGGGCAGGACGCACGTGGCTATTGCCCCTGCTCCTTTTGCGCATCTATGGCGTTCCTGACGTTACCGTGTTCCTTCAGCAGTGCGTTCGCATGTTCGTAATCCACTCCGAGCGCATCCATCACCATCCGCGTACCGCGATCGATCAGCTTGTTGTTGCTCAACTGCATATCCACCATGCGGTTCCCTTTCACGCGACCGAGCTTGATCATGACGCTTGTGCTGATCATGTTCAAGACCAGCTTCTGTGCAGTGCCACTTTTCATGCGAGTGCTGCCGGTCACGAACTCGGGGCCGACGACCACCACGACCGGGTGCCTGGCCGTCAAGGACAGCTGACTTTCCGGATTGCATGTGATGCCGCCCGTGAGGATCCCTTCCGCATTGCAACGTTCCAGCGCCCCGATCACATAGGCTGTTCCACCGCTGGCCGCAATACCGATCACCGTGTCGTCCTTTCCGATCGCATGTGCCTGCAGGTCCACCCAACCTTGTTCCCGATCGTCCTCTGCGAATTCCACGGCCTTGCGGATAGCGCTGTCACCACCGGCGATAAGGCCGATCACCATCCCTTGCGGCACGCCGAAGGTGGGCGGGCATTCGCTGGCATCCACGATCCCCAATCGGCCACTGGTGCCGGCGCCCATATAGAACAAGCGACCGCCCCGCTTCATGCGTTCCGCGATGGCATCGACCAGTCGCTCGAGGTCGGGGATCACCCTGGCTATCGCCTCGGGTACCGTGCGATCCTCGTTGTTCATGTTCCGCAACAGCTCGGCCGTGGACATCTGTTCCAGGTGGTCGTAACGGGAAGGGCTTTCGGTGATCTTCTGCACGGGCATGGGGCAAAGTTGGTGCAAAGAAAAAGGCCACCCGAAGGTGGCCCCTTTCACCAGTGCTTCCGGCGATCAGTCCAGGATCAATTTTCGCGTCAAACTGCCTTCGTCGAAGAACAGTTCCATGTAATAGGAACCGGCGCTGAGGGCTTCGCGGTCGAACGTGAAACGGCCCAAGTTCACGGTGCCATTCCGCACCATACGTCCTTGATTGTCGTACACCACATAGTTACGGATGATGGCCGAAGTGCTGGCGATCTCCGTGGAGCGCGTAACCGGGTTCGGCGCGATGCTTACACCGCTGGCGATCTCGGAATTCTCGTCGATGCCGACGTTCAGCACCAAGGCACGGTACATCCGGGGCGTGATGAAATTCTGCAGCGTATCGACGTAGGCCAGAGCCCGCAGGCGACCGTCGGTCTGCCCCAGTGATGCGTAGACGGGATTGGACAAGTGGGCGTTGGCCATCCTTGCGTAGGCCCCGTCCAGATCGATACCGAGTGCCGCGCATTCGTTGATCACTGTCGTGGAATCCCACCATTCCCAAGGACCGGATGAATTCTGAGGTTCCGTGATCCGGTAAAGGCCTTCGTTCCCCTCGTTCACCGTGCCTACCAATGCGGACTGTGCATAGTTCGTAACTGGGTCGGTGAAGGGCGGGTCGAGCCAAACATCGTTGTTCCCGTATTCGTGGGCCAATTCCGCTACCCTTGAACTGCCGTCCACATTCACCACGGCAAAGGCGGTCCCGGGAACGAAAACGGTACCATTGGCATAGGGCGCGAAGGGATCGAACTGGCCGTGTACGCAACAGATCGGGACTTCGCCCTGCTCCAGCCACGAGCTATCGCCTAAGGCCCCACCGATGTTGAATACCATGCTGATGTCCGAACTGAATCCCGGATGGTTGTCCTGGTTCAAAGCAGGGTTACCCCCCAAGCCTTCGTAGTCGCCCATGATCTCTGGATCGACCATGAATTCGTTGGTTTCCGTGTTGAAGAATTTGAGCAGTTGGATCTCCGAGGTTTCTTGCAGGGTGGCATAGGCAAGGGCCGAGTATCCGCCCGATCCCTGCCCACCGATCACGATCTTCTCATTACTGATGCCGTACGGATTGCCCTCTTCGGCGATGCTCTTGCGCAGGAACCGAACGGCCGTCTTCGCATCTTGCATGGAGCGGTATACCGCTTGGATGATCGTTTGCTTCCGGGTCTGTTCTGAAGGTGAGGCCGGATTCCAGCCTGTGCGATAGGCTATTGCGGCTACCACGTAACCCTTCTTTGCGAATCGGCGACACATCTCCACCGTCGCACTATCGCTTTTGGAACCGGTGACCAGGTTGTTGAGATATCGGGGCAGGAAGGAACCTGTGTGCAGGTACACGATCACCGGACGGTCCGTTTCCGTGTCACCGGCAGGAGTGTAAAGGTCCATGACCAGCGATGACAACACGGGAGATCCCGAGAGCACGGAGAAGTTGGTGCCGTATTCGATGTTCGTTTGGACATCCACTGCGGAGAAAACCTCCGTTAAGTAGCGCTGCGCCGTGCAGGGCGCTGCGCTGATCAGGCCGATCACGGCCAGGCTGCGTAGTGTTTGTTTCATGTTCGGGTGTAGCGGGTTGATTTCATTGCCAAGGTAGTACAGGATCTGATCATTCCGTTCCGATGGATGACGCTTTGTTCTTGTGCCATTGCGGCTCGTAGGTGACCGAGATGAACGCTAGGCGGCCTACAAGCGGGCCACCATAGACCATGTACACCTTGTTGTTCAATAAGTTGCTGGCGCCCAATTTGAAGGTGCAATCGATCCCGGGTACCTTTTTGCTGAGTTGACCGTCCAGTAGGGCATAGCTCGGTATGGTACCGGTGAACTGCGGGGATCCTTCGAACAGGAAGCTCTGCACCCACCGGTAGTTGAAGTTGAAGCCCCAGTTCTGCAAGGGTAAGCCCCAGACCACCGTGCTGATGTCGCGTGCGGAAAGGCTGATGTTGAATTTGTGCTCGGGCGTGTTGAAGGCCGGGATGATGGGGTCGTCCTCCTTGGTGTTCAACCGGTTCCAGGAGTAGTTCCCATTGAGTGCGAAGAACTTCCGGAAGAAATAGCTCGCGCCGAGTGAAAAGCCTTGCGTGGTGACCTGCTTGGATGAATTGGCCGCCACCCGATACACTTGGATCGAACTCAGGTCCACCTGGTTGATCACGTTCACATCCACATCGGCCCCGAGTTGGAACCCGAGAAAATCCGTGTAGAAGCTGTAGTAATAGGATCCATCCAGGAAGAGGTTCTTCCCTACTGTGTTGCGGAACCCGACCTCCAATGTCTTCACCTTTTCCGGGACCACCGCCGCAACATCAAAGTACTCCAGCGCATCGGCACTGCTGCTGAAGGACTCCAGCAAGGATGGGACGGTTACCAGGTCGTTCACCCCGTTGAGGTTGCCCAAGAGGATGGCCCGGCCCACGTTATAGTAGAGATATTGGTCCTGCAGGGTCGGATTCCGGATCGCCGAGGAGAAGGAGAACCGCAGGATGTTCTCCGGGTTGAAACTGTACACAGCCGATGCAGCAGGCGAGAACACAAAAGGGAAATTGATGTTCTTGTCCACGCGGAGGGTAGCGGTCAGTTTCAACTTTTCAGCGAGCACCCTGCGTTCCACACCGGTGTACAGGCCGAACTCGCTGTTCGTAATGCTTGTACCAGCCGTGTCAGAGAAGATGTTCCCTTTTGAATCGGGCATGTAGTACCGGAAGCTACCCCCCACCGTAACGGTGTATGGCGCCGCTTTGAAGCGTCGCTCACCTTGGGTGTGGAACAGGGACGAGCGATCATAGAACCGGGTTCCGCCTTCGCTGAACAAGCGGTTGGTAATGTCCTTGAATGCAGCCTCGTACTCCGGGGTGCCCGGCTCCAGCCTATCCCTGTAATCGTTCGCCGTGCCGATCGACGTGCTACTGCTGTTCGCATAGGCACGCACGTTGGCGTGCAGGCCGTTCAGCAGGTCCGCATTGTCCAGGTACCATTGATCGATCGCCGGATAGTCGATGATGAAGGTTGGCGGTGGGCCTGGATCGAACACGGGCTGCGGGAAACCCTCTGAATTGAGCACTTGGTTGGAATAACCCTGGCTGATCCAACGGTTCGTGTAGTCACGGTACCATTGATTGTCGTCTTTGGCTTGGTCCTGCAGGCGGAAGGCGGTGAATACCGCATCATAGCTCTTACCGGCATCCTCGTTGGTGAAATAAGCGCGTAGGAAACCGCGATCACCGGCGTTCAACTCAAGGCGGTTCTGGAAGAACAGGATGTCTTGCAGGCGATACCGGTTGTCGCCTTGGTAGACCGTGGTCCCCGTACCGAAACTCGAGGCGGCGATCAGTTGCAGGCTGTCGTTGAGTTTGTAGTGAAGCGCGAGGGAACTCTTGAGGTTGTGCGTCTCATAATCGACCAGATCCACTTCCCGATAACCGTCCCTGTAGAAGTCACCAAGCCCCCATGTTGTTGTACCACCCCTGAACAATTGTTCATCCCCGTACCTGTTCACTGCATCATAGCCACCCGGATTCCGCTGGTCGGTTTGGCTGTCCTCCGTAGGATCCATGTTGTCCGCGATCCAATCCAACGCGCTGAAGTAATAGAAGTTGAACTTGAGTGCCACGCGTTCCCTCCCTTCCTTCCCTTCGAACACATGCGCATAACGGATACCTGTTTCGAACAAGCTGCGCTCGCCTGTCTTCACCATGGCTGAGAGCCCGCGATAGATGAAGGGGTCCTTGGTGGTCATGCTTATCACCCCGTTAAAGGCGTTAGGCCCGTAATAGGCTGAACTGGCCCCCACGATGAGGTCCACTTTCAGCACGTCCAGCTCGCTTGCTCCGAGGAAATTACCCAGCGAGAAGTTCAATCCGGGGCTCTGGTTGTCCACGCCATCGATGAGTTGCAGGCTGCGCACAGGACTGGTGCTGTTGAACCCGCGCGTATTGATCACCTTGAACCCCATGCTCGCCGAGGTCATGTCAACTCCCTTCAGCGTGCCCAGCCCTTCATAGAAATCGCCGCTCGGGGCCTCCTTGATCGCCAGCAGGTCCATGCTCTCCACAGTAAGCGGTGCCTGCTTCTGCTTCTCGCTGATCCTGCTACCGAACACCTCGGCCTCTTTCAGCAACACCTGATCGGCGCTCAACTTGAACTTCAGTTCCTGGTCAAGGCTCTTCACCTCGATCTCCTGTGTGGCGTAGCCCACGTAGTTGATCACCAACGTATAGGGCGGAAGCTCGTTCGTGGCGATCTCGAACTTCCCGTCCAGATCGGTGATGGCCCCGGTGGTGGTGCCTTTGATCTTTACGCTGGCACCGATCAGCGTTTCGCCGTTGGTCCCGTCGGTGACCACCCCGCGCAACCGGTATTGCTGGGCCGACGCATCGCCGGCCACCAGGCAGCAGACCAGCACGATCAAGTTCGCAAACGCGCGCAACATGTTCCGCAGTTGTTGCATGGAGTGGTTCGGGGATAGGAAGGTACTGCTCGTTGGTGGGCCGCGCTGCGAAATATAGGAGGACGGGCCGATCGACGGTCCATCCTCCGCATCTTTACCGCCCGCCATGGCATTGTCGCTCGGCGAATAGAAGCATGCCCATTTCCTTCACGAGCCATGGTGCTGCGGGCACCGTTACCGGTAGCAAGCACTTGATCGATGTCGAACGCACCGATGGGCGCACATTCCGCCTCCTGCTGGATTGCGGCATGTTCCAAGGCGAGGCCGTTCGCGATGCCAGGCACGATCCCAACCGCACTTTCGGGTTCGAACCGTCGTCCGTCGATGTGCTGGTCATGAGCCATGCGCACATCGACCATAGCGGTCTTGTCCCGCGCCTGGTGGCAGAGGGTTTCCAAGGGCCCATCTTCGCCACCCCCGCTACGCGCGATCTGTGTACGATCATGCTGGCGGATAGCGCCCACATCCAGGAAACGGACTACGAGTACGATGTGCGCCGCGCACGCAAGAAGGGTCGGCTTGCGCCCGAGGATGGCCCGCTCTATTCAACGGAGGATGTCTCCCCGGCGATGGAACTCTTCCAAGTGATCGATTATGCGGAACCGACCGAGATCCTCCCGGGCATCACGTTGACCTACACCGATGCCGGTCACATCCTGGGCAGCGCTGCGGTGCACTTGGATATCGACGATGGCGAGCGCGTGCTGCGCTTCACCTTCAGCGGAGATGTAGGGCGCTATGTGGATCGGCTGTTGCCCGAGCCGGTGCGTTTCAGGCAGGCCGATGTTCTGGTTTGCGAGACCACCTATGGCGATCGTGATCATGCACCCGTGGCCGAAGCGGAGGCCGAACTGTTGAAGCACGTCCTGGATGTCTGTGTCACCGGACGTGGCAAGTTGTTGATCCCGGCGTTCAGCATCGGGAAAACGCAGGAGATCCTGTACACGCTCAACACCTTGAGCAACGAGGGCCGTATGCCCAGGATCCCCGTGTTCGTGGACAGCCCCCTCGCGATCAGTGCTACGGAAGTCGTGCGCGGCCATACCGACCTGTTCAAAGCCGAAGTGCGCGAGGAACTGTTGAAGGACCCGGACCTGTTCAGTTTCCCTGGCGTCGAATTCGTGCGTACCGCGGATCGCAGCAAGCAATTGAACGGGGTGAAGGAACCGTGTATCATCATCGCGGCAAGCGGCATGATGGAGGCTGGTCGCATCCGCCACCATTTGCGCAATTCACTTGGCGATCCCGCCAACGCCGTCCTCGCCGTGGGCTTCTGCGCGCCAGGGACCCTGGGTGCCCAGTTGCTCGACGGTGCCAATGAGGTCAGCATCTTCGGTGATCCCGTTCAAGTCCGTGCCAGGGTCCTGCGTATGGAGTTCTACAGCGCGCACGGCGATCGTAACGAACTCTTGCGCTGGTTGAGCTGTCAGAAGCCTGCGCAGCTGAAGCGGATCTTCCTCGTGCATGGCGTGGACCGTGGTCTCAACGGATTCAAGGAGCTGTTGACCAGCAAAGGGTACGCCAACATCACGATCCCGAAACGGGGGCAGCGGTTCGAACTGTAGAATGTGCTGCGAATTTCGACCCGCCGTTTTGGACCGCTCAAGGCAGAGGCCTGGGGGATCAGCGCTTGTGCGGGTCCTTCGTGCGGATCGTGCAGAGCCCCCCGATGGCAACCCTCGCATCCTGGATCACGGCGGAAGGTGCGCCAGATCTGCGCCCTGAGCTCCTCGGCGTTGAGCTACGCACGAACGTCCTGCTGGTCGGCCAGGACCTTGATCACAGTATTCCTGTAGCTGACCAACTGCCCGGCACGCACCTTGTACGTCTTGCGCAGTTCCACCGCGCCATCCACTTTCACCAGTCCCTGGGCCACGAGCATCTTGCCTTCGCCGCCGCTGTTGCACAAGCCCGCGAGCTTCAGCAATTGGTTGAGTTCGATGAATTCGCCGCGCAGGTCGAAGTCGATGGAAGCGGAGGGCATGCTCGAAGGATGTGGGTGCCGGTCAACTCCTGAAGCGGACGGCTTCCTTCACCGTGCTCGGAAGCTCCGGTAATTTCCGGCGCTCGAACAGGAAGCTGCTCAGGTCGGCGATCTCGCTGAAGATGTAGTGCTTGTCCATGGCACCTCTCAAATAGGCTTTGCCTGTGCTGCCACCCGTTCCCACGCGCAAGCCGATCATGCGGTGTACCATGTTGATGTGCCTTCCGCGCCAGGCGGCCAACCCTTCGTCAATGTCCAGCAAAGCCTCCAGGAAGCGGAAGGCTTGTTGGAAGATCGGTTCATCCCGGTAAAGCATGATGAAGAGCGCACTGCGACAAGCAGCAGGGGAGAGCCGACGCTCGGGACTGCCTTCCACGAAGATCGTCCGCCATAATGCTGCGTTGCCTTCTTCACCCTGCACAAGGCCATTCGTGTAGAGTTTCTCCAATCGTTGGAAGAAGGGCGCCTCGTTGGCCGGCCAGTACCTTTCCTCCAGGAAGGGCATGCGCTCCAACCAAGCGTTCACGAGGTCCAGCAACGTGGGCAGGTTTTCCAACGCTTCTATCTCCGCTTTGTGTTCAGGTTTCAACTGGCTCGTGTAATACTGCTTGCCGAACCGTGCCTCCATACGCAATCCCAAGCGCGCTTCGAGGACCTTGAACTGCGTGCTTTGGAAGCCGCTCGCAGGCCGCAGCAGGTCGCGGAAGTCGAGGAAGTCCAACGGAGTCATCGTCTCCATGACATCCATCTGGTGTACCAAAACGCCCAGGATCGTCGTCACGCGTTGCAAACGGTGTACGGCGATGTTCAACTCGCCACCGTTATCGTCCACATGGCGATCGGCGAACATGTCGATCACACTGCTCGTCTCGTGCAAGATCTGTTTGAACCACAGTTCGTACGCTTGATGGATGATGATGAACAGCATCTCATCGTG
>DEQO01000057.1:1410-15210 GCA_002360495.1 Flavobacteriales bacterium UBA3364 | reverse complement strand
GCCGATGGCCGTGGCCAGCAGCGCTGCCTGCTCACTTTGTTGGATGCCACCAAGAACACCACTCCCCTCGGTCCACACAGGAAGTACGATCAGATCGCTCCGCTCCTTGAGCCAGTGGGCCACGATCGACCGAACGCGAAGTGGACCGAACCTCACATCCGCATCCGTGAGCACCACCAGATCACCCCTTGCCGCCCCGACGCCGGTGGTGATCGCGGCCTTCTTACCGGGACCGGCACTTTCCAGCAATTGGAGTTGCGGCCATAGCGGCATCATGCCGCGCACACGGTCAGCGGTGCCGTCCGATCCACCATCGTCCACGACGACGACCTGCATACGATCGCGCGGATAGTCCTGTGCAAAGAGGTCCTGCAGGACCGCAGTGATGTTCTCCTCCTCATCGCGTGCGGGAACGATCACCGAGATGATGGGTGCGTCCTCATCCGGGATGGTCGGCGCCACCTTGCGCTCCGTGATGGCATCACGCCAGCTGATGACCACCGTGGCCAGCATCAAGGTCATCGCGAAGAGCGCGAGTGTGATCAACAGGAAACTGCTCATGCGGGAGTGGAGCGAATTCTGGCCACCAAAAGGATCAATCCACCGGCCATGGCCGGCAACGCGACGTTCACCAGCCAGATCGCAGTGCTGGAAATGAATACGCCCTTGTCCATTCCCACCTGCGGGGAAATGAACGCAACGGCCACCGATCCACGCACGCCAAGCTCGGTCAGCATCACTGTAGGAACGAGGGTGGAGACCAGAAAGGCGACCGGAACGGTGATGAAGGCATCGCCGAACGACACACCGGCGAACGCGTTCAACAAGAGTGCGAACTGCACCGTGAACACAACATACCGCAGCACGCTCAGCAGCAGGACCGAGAGCAGCAGCGTTGACCGGAACCGCTCCAAAATACCAGCATGCCTGGACCATTTCCGCACCACAGGTACACGAGCGACCACGGCACGCAGAAGACCCGGATCGAAATAGAGCAACAAGGAACAACAGGCCACCACCGCACAGAGCGCGACCAAGGCCACGACTTGGGGATCCACGCGGTCCGGTGCGCTGGTGAAGAACATGGCCACCAGTCCACACGTGCCCATGACGATCGTGATCACGAACTGGGCGATGCTTCCAACGCCCGTTGCGAACGCTCCGGCGATCCGTTTCTCCGGTGCCAGAAAAAGCACGCGACCTGCGAATTCGCCCACCCGGTTCGGGGTGATCATCCCGATGCTGGTCCCTGCGATGGTGGCAATGAAAGCGCGTCCGAAAGAGAGCCGCTCAAGGTCGCGCACCAACAGCTTCCACTTCAACGCCTCAAGGCCCCAGTTCACGAACATGAGGCAGGATACCACGACCGCTACCCATCCCAACTGGAAGCGATCACGGCTCCGAAGCACTTCTGCGAACCCGACCGGATCCGCATGCCTTACCAACCGCAGGTACAGGAATCCGCATGCCACAAGGAACACGCCCCAACGAAGGAACAAGATGGTTCGACTGCTCACGGTACCTTCGTTGGCGCTGGATGGAAGACGATCAAAAGTAGAGCAGTGGCCTCCCCCGTAGAACGCATCATCCTCGGCATCGATCCCGGCACCACGGTAATGGGTTTCGGTGTGCTTGCTGTGGAAGGACGGACCATCCGTCTCGTGGAGGCCGGTGCCATCCGCTTCCAGGCCGGCGATGACCATGCAATGAAGCTGCGTGCGATCTTCCGGAGCACGCAGGAGATCATCGACCGGCATCTGCCGGATGAACTGGCGATCGAGGCACAGTTCTTCGGGAAGAACGTGCAGAGCATGCTGAAGCTGGGCCGTGCACAAGGCGTGGCGATCGCCGCCGCCCTGCAACGCGACCTCAGCGTGGTGGAGTACGCCCCCAAACGGGTGAAGCAGAGCATCACCGGGAACGGGAACGCGGCGAAAGAACAGGTCGCCGCGATGTTGCTGAGCATTCTCGGTTTGCGTGAACTACCATCGAGCACCGATGCCACGGATGCCGTGGCCGTTGCAGTCTGCCATCACTTCGCCAACTCCGGTGGTGCCATCGGCCGTACCAAAGGACGCGGCGGAAAGGATTGGGGAGCCTTCCTTCGGAACAACCCCGACCGGGTGATCTGAACCCGACGATCAGGCGCGCCGGATGCGCTCTGCCAAGGCAGCGAACTCTTCGGTGGTGGCCTTCACCCGTGCCGCGCGAAAGTCCATGTCGCCGACAGCATCGATGGGGATCAGGTGGATGTGCGCATGCGGCACTTCCAAGCCGATCACACTGATCCCGATCCGCGTACACGGCACGACGGCCTTGATCTTCCGTGCAACTTCCTTCGCGAACGGGAGGATCCCCGCCAGGGGCTCCCCCTCCAGATCGAACAAGTGGTCGACCTCGAGTTTGGGAACAACGAGTGCATGTCCCATCCGTAAGGGGTTCACGTCCAGGAAACTGATGTAGGCGTCGTCCTCCGCGAGCTTGTGGCACGGGATCTCGCCCCGGATGATGCGTGTGAAAATGCTCGGCATGGTCTAGCGTGTGATCTCGAGCACCTCGAATTGCGTAGTGCCGGCCGGTGTCGTGACCTCGGCGACCTCCCCGACCGCCCTGCCCAAAAGGCCCTTCCCTATGGGTGAGCTCACGCTGATCTTCCCCGTCTTGATGTCCGCCTCGCTCTCGGCCACCAAGGTGAACGATCGCTCCGCCCCGGAGGCGACCAGCTTCACTTTCACGGTGGAATGGATATATGCCTTGCTATTGTCGAGTTGGTCCGCATCGATCACACGCGCACTGGCGACGACCTCCTCCAGCTTGGCGATCCGCGCCTCGAGGAAGCCCTGGTCCTCCTTTGCCGCATGGTATTCGGCGTTCTCGCTCAGATCGCCCTTGTCGCGCGCATCAGCGATCTGCTGGCTGATATGCGGTCGCTCCACCGTACGCAGATGGTGCAATTCCTCCTGCAACTTGCGCAGGCCTTCTTCGGTGTAATAGGCCGTAGTGCTCATGGCCGTTGGTCTTGGTGGGGAAAGAATGGAAGAGGACCCCGAAAGGCCCTCCAACCAAAGGTAATATGGAACGGATCAGAGACTGATGCGGATGCCCACACTGTGGATGCCCGCGAAGGGATTCGTGGACCTGTAGGAATAGTCGATGGCCACGGCCGACTTCTTCTCCTCGCCGAAGGGAAGATCGATGCTCAGGCCGGCGCTCGGCCCGGTGTAGACGGTGGTGCGCTCCGCATCGTCGGTGATACCGGCCTCGTACATATAGCCACCACGGAGATGGAACATCTTGCGGAAGGCATACTCCACACCGAACACACCCTGGTCCTTGGTGAAGGAGTTCGAGATGAAGGTGCCCGCGAAACTGAGGCGGCTCGTCTCGTTCAGGTGCCAGTCATAGGTCGCCCCGATGTTCAGCAAAGAGGGGATCTCGAAGCGGGCCGAACGTTGTTCGAGCGTCAATTGGTCACTGCCGCCATCGGCCAGCAGCCCTTGAACGGAAAGGCCGTCACCTGAGAAGCTCATCGCAGGACCGACATTCTTCAACGCGATGCCGAAGTGGACATTCTCCTTTGGGCCGGTGACATAGTGGATACCTGCATCGAAGCATACGCCCTGTGCCCGCACGTTGGCGATGGATTCGGAGACCATGCGCACGAGCAATCCACCATGGATGCTGTTGGAGAAGCTTTTCGCATAGGAGATACCGATGTTCGCCATGGTCGGGCTGAAGGTCCCGAGCCCACCGGCGGGATCGTTCTCGGTCCTCACCTCGAGTTCACCGAAACCCATGGTCGTGGCGGAGATCCCCAATACCCCTGAAGCACCGAGCTTCTGACCGAAGCCGATGCTGTTGATCGTGGTACCGGATCCACTGAGCCAGCGCGTGTTGGAAAAGAGGATCTCCGTCTTGTTCACCATCGAGAGGCCCGCCACGTTACCGTACATGGCCTCCACCCCACGCAGGGATGCGGAATTCGCCAGGCCCCAGCCGGCGGAGCGCGTCCATGGGTTGATCAAGAGCTGCGTGGCCCCCGCCGAACCGGCGCGGTCGGGGTTGCCCGCGAAGGCCGGTGTGCCAGCCAAGGCCAGAAGGGCTGCGGCCACCATTGCTTTCCGTTCCATCGTTCGCATCATATCGGTCCGTATTGTGTCCTCGCGTCGGCTTAGAAGTTCTGCAGGTCGATCGGGCGCATCACGCCGAACCATTTGATCACGCGCTCACCCACTCCCGGTACGTCCACGTGGCAGATGTACACGCCACCGGCGATCGGGATGTTGCTCGCGTTCTTCAGGTCCCAATCCAGGTAAGTGAGCCCATTGTCCTTGCGGAACTTCCGCACCAGTGTCCCGTTCACCGAGTAGATCGAGATCGTACAAGCCTGCGGCAGGTTGATGAACTTGATCCGGTTGTCCAACCGCGAGGTCTCGTAGGCGCTGAACGCGTAATAAGGGTTCGGCACCACGTTGATCAAGTCCAGCGAACTCTCGGCCGTCGCAGCATCGTTGTTCACCGTGGCGAAACCATCCGTACCGAAGGTGTACAGTGGCAGCCCGGCGTTGCGCTCAGGAACGATCGGATCGGGATTGCTCGGGTAATCGACATACGGTCTGTACGCCTTGTTCACACCGAGACGCACGCGTACATCGGTACTCATGAACTCCTGGCCGGGTATCACCATGGCACTTCCCACCCAAGCGATACCGCGGAAGACCTTGAGACGTGCCGACTGGTAAGGGGGCGTGCCCTGGACAAGATTGTCCCGTATGAAGCGCCCCTCATCATACAACGGGACGCGCGATGCGTGGTTGATCGTGGAGGTGCGCCGGTCGTTCTTGAAGATGTAGATCCAGTGGCAACCGCCGAAGAAAGGCGACCCACCGTTGTAGAACTGGTCGTTCGGGTTCCACTTCATGTCGCGGCCTATCTCGCCACCCCAGAAGCTGTTCTCGCCATACGCGATGTTCAACCGTTCACCGGTCTCCAGATCGATCGCATAGCCCGGGAACCAGCCCATGCCCGTTTCGTTGGTGAGCCGTGCCTCGGCCTCGTTGCATCCCGGCGTACCCACCTTCCGCCCGTCCTTATCGATGCTCGCCGATGCGCGTGGCTGCATGCGTTGCGCCCCTCCTTCGGAGAGCGCCGTACTGTTCTCCTGCTCCAACACCACGGAGCGTGACCACTTGTTGCGATCGGAGGTGATCACCAACTGCACGCTGGGCACATCTTCGAGGAACGCTGATGCGGTGGACGAGTGCGGGTCCAAAACGTTCGTCTCGGAACTCGCACCACCTTGGAACGGAACCTGTCCCACCAAGGCCCAAGGAGCCCATGTGCCCCCCAGGATGTTCTCGTACAACTGGTCCGGATCATAGCCACGATCATTGTACTGCGTGCTGTCCGCGGCCACGTAGCCGCCGGACCGGATCCAGTTCTCGGTGGTCTCGGCCTCTCCGTCCGGAATGCCGGTGAACCATGCCTTCGATGGATCATCGAACTCGATGGCGCCATCACTGGACGGATCCGTTACACCGAAGCCGGAAAGGTCCTCATAGACCACCTGCTTGATGTTCACGCTCAATCCCCATTGGGGGATCACCTGCTCGTACTGGAGGTCTATGATGCGCTCGCTGCGCACCGTGTCCTCCTCATTTCCACCGGGCAACTTCACCATGAACCAATATGCATCGTCCAGGTTGCCGGTGGTCATCGTGTCGTCCTTGAACCAAAGTTCGAACTTCGCCTGGGGCACCTTCAGCGGATCCACGACCTTCACGTTGATAGGGCCAAGACCACGACGGTAGGTGATCTCGTCCTTGCGCCAAGGCGGACCCGCCATGATGGCGTTCTCCGAGGAACGCTCCAAGGCCAACTCGAGACCGCCGTTCCCTTGACCTTCCAAGCGGGTCACCTGCAAACCGTCCCCGTAGGTGCTGTTCTGTATCGTACCGCCACTGGCCGGATCGGGGCGGTGCGGGATGCCGACATACTGCCTGATGGCGCCGAACGCTGCCTTGCGGCTGGCGACATAGGAGAACGCTTGACCTGAACGAGCATCATCGTTGTAAGGCTCATAGTTGTTGTAGCCGTAGGCGATCGCCAGGTAGTAGTAGGACTTGAAGTTGATCAACCGCGGATCGCCCGTAGCAAACTTGTCCTCCAGGATGCGCACCGAACTGGCGATACCCTCGTTGGCCCCGTTCACCATTTCCGTGGGTACCGGCAGTCCTAGAACATCACTGTACGGATAGTTGATGATCTGGGAGACGTCATCCTCGAGATCGCCTTGGTAGACCAAGCGCGCAAGCTCGATGTTGTCGATATCGGAAACGCTGACGTCCTTGTTCTTCAATTGGTACAGCTTGTAGCCTTGGAAGTTGTAGGTGCGATCATACGGAGCACCGCTCGTGTCCACCTCCGGTATGATGGGGTCCAATTCCTCGTAGTCCAGCGGTGAGTAGACATTGTTGTTGCTACCCTCGGGGTTGGTCATGTAGATGATCAGTTCGCGGTCCAATTCCACGATCTCAAGATCGGGTGCGTCCGGGCCGTCGAGGATCTTGAAGCAGTTGTCGAACAACGACTGCGCCTTGTCATCCGCTACGCGCAGGGAGGAAACACTGGCTGTAGCACCACCATTGGCTGCACGTGCATAGACCACCCCGAGGGTGATGTTGTTGTATGCACCGGGTTCCAAGGTGAAGGGACCCGCGCTTTGCACGAAACGACGATCCTGTGGTGCCTGAGTGCTCTCGCGCCAGTCGGGCTGTGGGGAGCAATTGGTGCCCCATCCCACTGGATCGGAAGACCATGGGAACATGTACCGCGTCTGGATGGAACCTGCACTTTCGTTGTAGCCACTGCCTCCCCAGGTCATGGGTCGACCGTCCTTCCAAATACCCCTCAAGTAGCCGTAAAAATGGCCGGGCAGTCCGGGGTCGCTCGTTGCGAAAGGCCCTTCCCTGTTCCAGTAGAGGAAGGCGCGCATGCCGAAGCGTTCGTTGTTGGGCACGCCATCACCGTACCCGATACCGATGCCCTTGTAGGGAATACCGTTCTGTTGCTGTGCGGTCACACAATCGAATACGTCGGTGTTGTTCTGTGGTCCGGGGTTATCGATCCCTTGCCAAACACCACCCACCAGCACCGAATCGGCATCCTGGAAAGGTCCTTCGAAGAAGTCGACACCGATGGCCGGAGGCTGCGGTCCATAGCCAATGGCGCCCTGGCAGTTGTTGTCGTCGTTGTCGTCCCAATTGTACGCGAAACCAAGACCGCGCTGCACATCGCATCCCACGAAGTCATCGTTGGAGCAACCCAGGTCCGCATCCACGAAGTGGCCGAAATAGGTGTTCAATAGCGTCTGTGTGCCTTGGTTGATGACCGTATAGTTGTAGAAGGTCATGTTGTTGATCTCGTTGTTCGAGCTGAAGGCGAAGGCCTGCGCACGAACCTCCAGGCCGATCGGCAAACCACCCGACTCCGTGTGGGCATCGCCCTTGTCGTTGAAGATCCAGAAGATGTTGTAGTCGCCGAAGAGGTTCACGGCATCTTCGCGGCGTCGGGTCTTGCACTCTTCCACCGTCTCGTCGAAACCATAATCCGGATAGTCCCCGGCAAAGGGGTCGTAGCTACCGTTACCATCGTAATCGAAGAACGGGGCGAGATACAGGTCCTGTGCCTGGTCCACATCGCCTTCGGCCGGCCATTCCGTGAATGAGAGGGGAACGGAATAGCCATTGGGGAAGATCTCATCGAGGTCGCAGTCATCCGGGTTTTCGACGCATTGTTTCCATTGGATGTGGGCCTCGGCCTGCGCGCGCTCGGTGATCCAGAAACGGTCATACGGCTCGCAAACTTCCGGCTCCACCGATGCCTCGCCGTTGTTGGTCAACGGCCCCGGCCAGAAATCGTTGCCATCGGCCCGGAAGAGCACCGCCGCGAGCTTGAGCTGGTTGTCGGATGAGATCCCGCCCATCCATAGACCTCCCGCATAGATCGCGCTGGCGTTGGACCAATCGTCGCTTTTGGGGATCTCGTAGCCTGACAGGGTGGGACTTCCGCGACGCGTCCACATATTGCCACCGTTCTCAAGTACTGCGCGAACGTTGTTGTACCTGATGTCCGTGACAGCCGAAGCCGGTACGCAGGCAGCTGCCCTGGGGCGCTCTGGTTGAAGACCGGAAGAACCTCCCTGACGGGGCGGGTTCCATGCGCTCGTCGGGAGGACGAGCAACGCGGCGAGGCCAAGAGCGAAGGTTCTGGTGCCGAATGCTCCTTGTGTGCCGTTCATGTTCGTGCGTTGGATTGGATCAGAAATCGAAACGGACACCCAGTTGGATGGTCCTGGGTCCGCCGTAGCTGTAAGGACTGTTGACCTTCAGTTCGTAGAGGTCGCGATAGGCATTGGGATCGTTCTGCGCTGCGATCTGCGGCTGCGATTGGGCCGATGCCAGATAGCCATCGTTGTTCGGTGAACCCGTGTAACGATAAACGCCTACGATATTCTGGGTGTTGAAGACGTTGTTCACGAGCAGGTAGATGTTGAGGTTCGCGCTCTTGGCCTTCTCCCCTTCCTTGCCGCCGAAGCTGAGCGGAATGTCGCGGTCCAGCTGTGCGTTGGTGGTGAACAACCACGGCAAACGGGCGCCATTGAGCGAGCCGTCAAGGGCGTAGCTCCCGGTCCCGGCCCCTTCGTTGTAGACCTGGCTGCTGCGGCTATAAGGCGTACCGCTGCCCAAATTGCTCACGATGTTGATACCCGTGCGCTGCAGGATCGGTTTGCCGAACAGCATCGGCCCATTGTAGTCCTTGCCACCACCATAGCGGTAGTCGAAGGTGATCTGGAACTTGTGGCGTTGATCGAAGTCCAGCGGCGCGATGGTGCGCAGGTTCGGGGAACCGGAGTTGATCAGGCTGATCCCCGTAGTGGGACCGGAACCGGTACCGTCCGCGAACTGCAAGGTGTAATTCGCGCGCATCCACACGTTGCCGGTACGCCGCAGATCGAACGTGGCCGTGAAGCCCTTTACCGTACCGAAGTCGAAGTTGTCATAGGTGCGATAGCTCCGCGGCCAGGCATTCGCCACGTTGCGGATCTGGATCTGGTCGCGCAATTCACGGTAGAACGCCGAGAGTTTCAGGGAGGAGGATTTGCTCAGGACCTGCTGGAAGCCCAACTCGTAGTCGATCGTCTTGGTGGGTTTCAGGTTCGGGTTGGACAGGACGTTCCCGGTGTTCTGGATGTAGGCGTAATCGACCAGGTTCAACCGTGACTCACCGGCGGTGGGACGCTGGGTGAGCACATCGTAGTGGGCAAAGAACACCGCCTCGTCGGAGATCGGGAAGGAGAAGGCGATACGGGGCATCACGTTCACCACCGGGGTATAGTCGCGGAAGGCCTCCTTGCTCAGATCGGAAGCCTTGGTGATACCGTCCGCCGCGAGAACGTCGCCACCTTCGCCGCGCTCGATCAGGTACGGACGGATCTGCCCGGCTTCCTGCAGGGAGGAACCATCGGTGAGTTCGACACCTTGCGCTGAATACCAGGTATCGCCATCGCGGTAGCCCTTCACGGTGTTCGGCGTCCCGAAATTGTCCACGTACACGACGAAATCATCACCGATGTTGCTGGGGCGGTTCGCCAGGATCGAACGAATGCTTTCGTCAGGCACACTGGACCCGGCGGTGTAAGCATCCTGGTAGAGATACTTGTCCTTCAGGACGTTCTGGTTCGCATCGTACCGGTCGACGCGAACGCCCACGTTGAAGATGATGTCGTCGAACGCGAACTTGTCCATCAGGTAACCGGCCATATAGACCGGGGAGAAAGGCGATTGCAACCGGGTGTAGTTCCCGTCCTCGTCACGTCCGTCGAAGAAATCCGAGAAGCCCGGCTTGCTGGTCAGTTTGTTACCGAGGTAGTCAAAGCCCACATAGTTGACCAAGCTGCTCCCATTGTTCAACAACTCGTCCGGGGAGAACATTCCCAGCGCGAACACGCCGGGGTCCAAGGCATCGATGTCGATCCTGCTGACCCCGTCCACGGCGTAGCCCAAGGCATTGCGCAAATTGCGGTCGAAGGTGCTCTGACCACCTTCGTCGTAGATCCTCGAATACAGTACGAAGGGCAGGGTGCTACCCGGCAGTTCGACGGTGCCGGTGGGCACATCGTCCTGCCATTCCTGAATGTGGGCGTTGGCCAACTGACGTGCCCGTGTCCACAAGCCCACAGGGGCCAGGTCGTAACGGCTCTGGGTGAGTTGCTCGTATTCCACTCCGAGGGCAATGGCATGCGCGCCGATGTCAGCGCTACCAGAGGCCGTGAAGCGGAGCTGATCGTTCCGGCGCTTTCGGTACTCCGCCCCGTTGGGGTCGTCGATGAGCCCGATGTTGTTCCAGAGGCTGTACAGCGAGCGTGGCTGGGAGCCGTTCAGGAGGGCACCCCTGTTCTGGATCTCAACGAAGTTCTGATAGTACCCCACGTAACTGGGATCGCCAGGGAAACCAATGAGTTCGCTCAACGGGAACCGCTCCTGGGGCAGCGCGTTGAAGTAGAACGTATTGATCGAGGCCAGGTCGGGGTTCTGCGTTCCCGGGGTGAATTGGATCAACGTGTCCTGCTCACCGATCTGTGTCCACTGGCCTGGCAGGGTGTCCACGAACCCGAACTGTGGAGCGCGGAGGGTGGTGAACTTCCCGACATAGCCATAGTCCCAAAGGTTATCCCCGTGGACAAAGTCGCTTGCGCTGTTCGTGTAGCGCGAATAGTCCAACTGCAAGGTGTAGAAGGCGTTCCGCACCGTGGATTTCTTCTCCTCTTCTTCCGTGGTGTTGATGAACCGTTGTGTGAGCTTGATAAAGGTCCTCCATGTGGACTCTTTGAACCGGTAGTTGTTCTCTGCGTTCAGCAGCGAATTGTTCCGGTTGAAATCCTGCCGGTTGCCATAATCCAGAGATCCACCCAAGGTGAGGTTGATGGTGGGCGTGGTGGTGATGTCGATCTTTCCGGACGCCAGGTAACTCTCACGGCCAGCGTTCTGCTGGGTCTTCAATTTCTCGATGTCGGTGGCCCGCAGATAATCGCTGGAGTAGGCCAGGATCACGTCATTGGGGCCGTTCGGGAGCAATATGGCCGGGTTGGTCAGCAGTTCGTCGCGCACTTCGGGGCGGACGCGCAGATCACCCAAATAGGTCGGGAAGGGATCCACCGTGTTGGTGTACTGACCGGAAAGGAAGAAACCGACCAGGGGTTTCGTCTTGTTGCCCAAGCTGTCCTTCTTGAAGAAGAGCGGTCCGCTCAAGCTCGCCTCCACCTGGTTGAACGCATACTTGTCCAGGCCATAGACGTTCGTGATGTCCTTGCCGGTCTTGAAGCCGGAAGTAAGGTACTCGATGCCGCCGAAGAAGTTCCGGCTCGGGCCGCGGGTCGTGATATTGATGAGACCACCGGTAACGTCCCCGTAGTTGGCCGGCACACCGCCCGTGATCACCTGTACTTCCTCGATCGCGCTCTTGGGCAATCCTGTACCAGCACCGGCAGGCACTTTCACACCATCGATGTAGTAGTAGGTGTTCTCGGTACGCGAACCCCGGATGCTCACGCCCCCACCCGTACCATCGGTACTGGCACCCGCCACCGTGGTGGCGATGGAGTTCGCGGAACGACCCGGCATTTTCGCGATCTGGTCGCGCGTTACCGTACCCCCGGAAGCGCCGCCATCCTTGTCGATCAACGGCACCGTGTACTGAACGACCTCGAATTCCTTGAGCTCGATCCCGCTGCTGAGCCCGATGTCCAGGAAGGTGATCTTGTTGCTGTTCACCACCACCCCAGTCTGTTTGTAAGGTTGGTACCCCACATAGCTCACGATCACGTCATAGGTCCCGGGATCGATGGGTTTGATGAAGTACAGGCCATCGAAATCGGTATCGCCCCCGGACACTTGGGTGCCCCGGTTCTCGACCACGATATTCACGAACGGAAGCGGTTCGCCCGTCTTCTTATCTGTGATCTTGCCCTTCAAACTGCCCGCACCGGATTGCGCTTGCAGGGCAAGCACGGCGAACAAGGACAAGGCGGCTGTGGAGAATAACCTTCTCAACATCAACGGTAGGTTTTACGTTCAGCGTAACAGGGCAACGAGGGGGCGCTAATATAGAAAGTAACGCGATCGAACAGGACACTGTTGGATCGCACGGATCCTCTGCTGCGAACGGCGCGGAAGGAAGCTTTCTCGGGCTTGTGCTGTGCGAGGGCGGACATCAAGCGGTCACTTGAGCGCAAGATATTCGGAACACGGCGGCGACCGTGCTACAGAACGAGCAAAGGTTCGGTCGCTATGGACACCCCTGATGGGCCATCACAGCCCGAAGGTGCGCCGGAAGAACCCGTCCCTGTGGGGGTCACTGCCCCTGCGGTCCGCCCGTTTCGAGTTGCGCTTCATCCGCTTGCGGGTGGCCTTGTCCTGCAAGGAAAGGTGGCGTTTGCGGTCCTCCTTCTCCTGTTTCGCTTTCTGCTTCTTCTCTTCCTTGGCCTTCTTTTCCAAGAGTTTCTCCTGCTTCTTTCGCGAAATGCCGGCATCCTGTGCCGCGAGCTGTGCGGGCGGTGCGATCAATGCCACCAGAACGAGGACCGGCGCAAGCCATTTCCTGATCATGGGCGCAAGGATACGACACCAGCCCACCGATGCCGACCAACACAATACCTTCGTAGCCCCGCGTTCTACACTTGCCGTGACCCGCAACCAACGCATTCCCTTGATCACGTTGTGCTCGTTCTTCCTGCTGGGAGGCACGGGCTGCAAGAAGGACGAACGCGGTGGCGTGCCACTTACGCCGTTGGACATCAGTATCAACGTGAACAACCCCTCCTACATCGACCTTTCGGTACCCGGCGGTTGGCTTTACCTCTCGGGCGGCTCACAAGGGTTGATCGTGTACCGCGCCAGCAACGATGAGTTCGTGGCACTGGACAGGCATTGCCCGTACCAGCCCACCGAACTGTGCCGTGTGGTGGTGGACGAGTCGGAGATCCAGGCGCGCGATACGACGTGTTGCCACTCGTCCTTCCTGATCACCGATGGCAGTGTGTTGGAAGGGCCCGCAGCGTTGAATTTGCAGCGCTACAACACTTCCTTCAACGGGACGATATTGCGGATCTACAACTGAACGATCCTTCACCGGAAATGTGAAAGGCCCGCCATAGGCGGGCCTTTCTTCTGATCGAGCGTTCCGCTCAATAGCGGTAAGCGTCGCTCTTGTAAGGGCCTTGCTTCGCAACGCCGATGTATTTGGCCTGCTTGTCGTTGAGTTCCTCCAGTTCCACGCCGATCTTGGCCAGGTGCAAGCGGGCCACCATCTCATCGAGGTGTTTGGGCAGCACGTACACCTTGTTCTCGTAGTTGGCGTGGTTCTTCCACAGCTCCAACTGCGCCAAGGTCTGGTTCGTGAAGCTGTTGCTCATCACGAAGCTCGGGTGACCGGTGGCGCAACCGAGGTTCACCAAACGGCCTTCGGCCAGGATGATCACATCCTTGCCGTTGATGGTGTATTTGTCAACCTGTGGCTTGATCTCCACCTTGCTCTTGCCGTGGTTCTTGTTCAACCAGGCCATATCGATCTCGTTGTCGAAGTGACCGATGTTGCACACGATCGCCTTGTCCTTCATCTTCTCGAAGTGCTCGCCGCGAACGATGTCACAGTTGCCGGTGGTGGTGATGATGATATCGGCCTTCCCGACGATGTCGCTGAGCTTCTTCACTTCGAAACCGTCCATCGCCGCCTGCAGCGCGC
>DEQO01000057.1:0-1276 GCA_002360495.1 Flavobacteriales bacterium UBA3364 | reverse complement strand
GATCGGGTCGATCTCGGTGACCAGCACGCGTGCGCCAGCACCTTTCAACGAAGCAGCGGTACCCTTGCCGACGTCGCCGTAGCCAGCGACAACGGCCACCTTGCCGGCCATCATCACGTCGGTCGCACGACGGATGGCGTCCACTGCGCTCTCCTTGCAGCCGTACTTGTTGTCGAACTTGCTCTTGGTGACGCTGTCGTTGATGTTGATCGCTGGCATCACCAGGGTGCCGTTCTTCTCACGCTCCATCAGGCGATGCACGCCCGTGGTCGTCTCTTCGCTCAGGCCTTTGATGCCCTTCACCAATTCCGGGAACTTGTCGAAGACCATATTGGTGAGGTCGCCCCCATCGTCCAGGATCATGTTCAGGGGTTTGCCGTTCTCGAAGGCGAACAAGGTCTGCTCAATACACCAGTCGAATTCGGTCTCGTTCATCCCCTTCCACGCATACACCGGGATCCCCGCAGCAGCGATGGCTGCTGCGGCATGGTCCTGCGTGCTGAAGATGTTGCAGCTGCTCCAGCTGACCTCGGCGCCGAGTTCCTTCAAGGTCTCGATCAGCACAGCGGTCTGGATGGTCATGTGCAGGCAACCGGCGATACGGGCCCCTTTCAATGGCTTGTCCTTGCCGTACTGCTGGCGTAATGACATCAAGCCGGGCATTTCGGCCTCGGCCAGTTCGATCTCTTTTCGGCCCCAGTCGGCAAGGGTCATGTCCTTCACCTTGTACTTGAGCTGCTCTTTGGTCTGGGGCATGGTCGTATTCATGTGGCTGCAAAGTTAAGTCCTGTGGTATCGACCGACAAGACGGACGGTCCGCTGGAGGTTGTTCGGGAGCCTCGATGATGACCGTGTCCATCCATCGCCGATCCCGATCACCGGCCATAACGACCGAAGGGGCCGTACTGTTCGGTCAGCCCCGGCCGTGTTTCACCGGGCTACCTCCCGGTAGATGCGATCGAGCTGCTGCGCCTTGCTTTCCCAGGTGAACTCGCGCACGGCCCGCTGATGACCGGCCTCGCCCAGCCTCGCTCGCATTGCCTCGTCCACGGCCAGGATCCGCATGGCGTCGGCAAGGTCGTCGATGACCTGTGGGATGGATCGCGCCTTGACCGCAAAACCCGTGGAACTGTTCACGTACACTCCCGGGCCGCCGAGGTCGAGGCAGATCACCGGTTTGCGCATCTCCATGGCCTCCAGGAGGACGAAGCCGCCGGAGTCGTGCAGGCTCGGATGGACCAATACGTCGGCTTGCTGGAACTGCTTCAGCCCATCC
>DEQO01000188.1 GCA_002360495.1 Flavobacteriales bacterium UBA3364 | reverse complement strand
ATCGGCATCAGCTGTTCGCCGATACGTTCCAGTTCGATCCGCAGTTCGCCGTCCTTCCCAAGGATGCTTCGGATCCCATAGTCCAGCGTTCGTGTGGTATTGATCCATTCATCGAAGTACCAATCCAGTTCCATCCCGCTCTGCTTCTCCATCACACGTTCGAAGTCGATCGGTTCAGGGTGCTTGAACTTGCACACGTCGAAATAGCGGAGCATACCCTGCTTAACGTTCTGCTCGCCCACCACGGCACCGAGTTGATGGACGAACATCTCCCCGAAACTGTAGGCCGTCGTGCCGTAGGCCTTGTTGGTGACGAAGTGGTCCGCATGCAGACTTGGCGGCTCGTGTTTCCCACTTTTCACCAAGGCACGGTACCCTTCGAACGCACTGGCGTGAGGATCCTCCGGACGAGGAAAGAGTTCCTGCATCACCTCGGAAGAGGCATATTCGGTGAAGCCTTCATCCATCCAGGGGTAGCGCCCCTCGTTGCTGGCCAACAGACCATAGTACCAACTGTGCACGCTCTCGTGAACGCTCACGCCGACCAGGCTGCCGACCCGCCTTCTTCCGGTGATCAAGGTCATCATCGGATACTCCATGCCGCCATCCCCACCTTGGACGAAACTGTACTGCGGCCACGGGTACTTCCCGAAGTGCTTGTCCATGTACTGGAAACTGCGGATCATGTAACCGGGCAACTCCGTCCAGGCCGGCTCCAGTTCGGCCACATCCTTCCGGAAGAAATGCAACACCGGTCCTCCGGGCACCTGATCCATGGTATGGATGTAGGCCGGGTCCGCAGCCCACGCGAAGTCATGGACGTTCTTCGCCACGAAATGCCATGAGAGCTTATCTCCCGCCGGCCTCTTGAGCGGCTTCTTGCCGCTGGGATATCCGTGACCGATCTCCTCCGGGTTCTTCAACTCACCGGTCGCCGCGATCGTAAAACTGCTGTCCATGTCCAGGGTGACATCGAAATCACCCCAGACCCCGAAATACTCCCGGCCAACGTATGGATACGCATGCCAGCCCCGCGGGTCGTACTCCGCCAGTTTCGGGTACCACTGCGTCATGCTGTAGGCCACTTCCTCAGCGTTGTCCCGGCCACTGCGACGGATCTGGACCGGGACCTGACCATCGAAGGCATAGGCGAACGTGGTGGACTTCTTGGGCAACAATGGTTTCGGCAAGCGCACTTTCAGGACGGTGCCCAAATGCTCCAACTCGGCGGCCTTGCCATCGTGCAGGAAACGGTCCACTTTGAGCCGACCCTCTTGTTCCGGGGTCAATTCAACGATGCGAGCACCAACGCGGTCGTCCGGATCTTCGATGGTACGCGAGCGCACATCCATTTCACTGCCCGGCTGGAAGGCGTTGAAGTACAAATGAAAGAACACCTCACGCAAGGTGTCCGGACTGTTATTGGTATAGACCAAGGTGCTGGTGCCTTTGAACCCGTGTGTATTCGCATCCAAGGTGACCTTCATCGTGTAGGACACACGTTGCTGCCAGCGATCGCATTGGGCGTTCATCGCGAACGGGGCGAAAAGGATGGATACGATACAGAACGAACGAGGCAAGAACGAGGCAAGGGTCATGGCACAAAGAAAGGCGCCATGGTGCAAGGACCATGGCGCCGGTGATGTGATGTTGATCCCGGGGCGATCAGGAAAGCAGCCGCTGACGAAGGGCGAACTCGAGCTGCTGGTTGGCCTCAACAAGGCGCTGCGTGTATGCCGCACGCTCCTCTTCGGCCTTGACCTCATCGAACGCCCCCCGCATCGCACGGACGAGTTCTTCCGGATCCCATGGCTTGGCGATGTAGCGCGACACTCCTCCCTCGTTGATGGCCTCTATGATCGCCTCGATGTCCGAATACCCCGTGATCAACATGCGGCGGATCATCGGATAGCGGTCGCGGATCAAGGTCAACATGCGGCTACCCGGGGTTCCGGGCATCCGCTGGTCGGCGATCACCACATGGACGTGCTGCGTAGCCAGATGCTCCCAGACCTCTTTCAAGTCCTTTGCGAGCAATACATCCACCGACCGGCGGAAAGTGGCCAGGAAGGCCTGTCGGTTACTGGCATCGTCGTCAACGAACAAAACACACGGCCGGGAGGCGGAATAGACGAGTTGAGGAGCTGCGCTCATGATCCGGTTGGATTGAGGTGGACGTCCATACGGGCACTTCCGTCGAATAGTTTCGCGTCATTGTGTTAATATTTTGTTGATAACTTTTCCCATACTAGCTTTACCCCCGCTTTTCAGAATCTTGGACCTGCTCTCCTAACGACCTCATGGACACCTTGCTCGAAGCGTTGGACAGCGCTTCAGCACCCGACCGGACGACCTTCCGGCCGGTGTTCTTCCGCCTTTCGGTACCCGACGATCGGGCACGGCTGGAGGACCTGCTGAAACGCGAACCACATACTGTGGTCCACGATGAGCTGCGCAGCCAGCTCCGTGAGCTGGTGCGCACCCTGAACCCATCCGTTCGGTTCACAGCGGAAGCGTTGGATTCCGCCGCCATGGCCCACTTGCAAGGGGTGGATGCCCATGATTACGGCGTTTGGGTGCACTACCCTTGGGCGCATCGCCTGGTCCATCTGCTCGATGAACGGGAGTTCGTTCTCGTTCGCACCGACAGGAACCGGAACAAGATCACCGATCAGGAACAGGCGACACTGGGCACCAAGCGCATCGGAGTGATCGGGTTGAGCGTGGGACAAAGCGTCTGCCTCACCCTCGCCCTTGAGCGCAGCTTCGGAGAGTTGCGCATCGCTGATTTCGACACACTGGAACTCAGCAACCTCAACCGCATCCGGAGCGCCACCCACGCCATGGGCCAGTTAAAAACGGTGAACGTTGCCCGCGAGATCGCTGAGATCGACCCTTTCCTGAAGGTCACACTCTTCAACGAAGGTCTTTCGCGCGCGAACATTGGACGTTTTTGCACCGAAGGGGGCAAGTTGGACGTCCTGGTGGATGAATGCGACAGTGTGGATGTCAAGATCCTGTGCCGCCAAAAGGCCAAGGAACTCCACATACCTGTTTTGATGGACACCAGCGATCGGGGCATGCTGGACATCGAACGCTTCGATCTGGAACCCGACCGGTCCATCCTGCATGGGCTGATCGACCACCTGGACATTGACGCCGCATCAAAGGCCCGGACCAATGAGGAGAAGCTGCCGTTCATCCTTCCAATCGCCGGGATCGACACCCTGAGCCCCAGGATGAAGGCCAGTATGCTGGAGATAGAGAACAGTGTTACTACCTGGCCTCAGCTGGCGAGTTCTGTGGTCATGGGTGGCGGGGTGGTCGGTGAGATCACGCGCCGGGTCTGTCTTGGACAGAACGTGCCAAGCGGGCGGTGGTGGCTGGACCCTGATGAACTTCTCGGCAAGAAGGGCCCTGACGACCAACGATCGAGGAAGCAAGAGGCCGCTCCCGACGGCTACGCGTTCGATGAGATCGGACCGGCTCTTTTCCAGGAGGTCATCGATCGATCCCCTTCAGCGGAGGGTAAGCTCTCCCTGACCACAAGTGAAGCGAAGGACCTTGCCAAAGCTGGGAGCCTGGCACCATCTGGCGGGAACGCCCAGCCTTGGACATTCCTTCATCATGGAGGTCGTTTGTTCCTTTTCCACGACAAGGAACGCGCACGTAGTGCATTGGATCCGGGTTCACGGTATGCCTACTTGAGCTTTGGTGCTTGCCTGGAGAACATTCTGTTGCACGCGGGTAGCCTCGGCTTGGTGATGGGAAATACCTACCAGCCGATACCGGAATTGCCGCAGTTGGTAGCCGTCCTTGAACTTGAAGAACGTTCCCGTAGGACACTCTTGAGCCCTGCGGACACGATCCTTGCATCACAGATCGAAGCCCGTTGCACGAACCGAAGACCATCAACCACCCTCGAACTGGAAACTGAGGTGGCGGACGCACTTGCCATGGTCGTGGACGAGACAACACCGCAAGCGCGCATCCACTTGGTCCGCGAGCGTGGCAGTATCGAGCGTATAGCCGAACTGTGCGGACGAGCTGAACGGATCCGATTCCTGAACCCTAATTGCCACCATGACATGTTCGTGCGCGAAATGCGCTGGAACAAGGAACAGGCTGAGGCAACGCGGGACGGTATCGATCTGGAAACCCTTGAATTGAGCCTCTCAGATCGAACAGGATTGCTGGTAGCCTCTGACCCAAAGGCAACTTCGCTCCTGAAAGAATGGAACGGTGGCAAAGGGGTTGAAAAGATGGCTTCAAAAGCCATCAAGGTTTCGAGTGCGCTGGCCATCATTTCACTACCTGACCTATCCTTGGAAAGTGCGTTCATCGGTGGTCGCGCCATGGAACGCTTCTGGCTCAAAGCCACGTCACTTGGGCTGATTGCGCATCCGATCAGTGCGCCGATCTTCATGGGTATCCATGGGCGCTGGGATCGCTCGGGCATTCTCGACCCGCAGGAACACCGCCAGGCGGAAGCCATTCTCGCTGAATTGAACGACGTGATCGGTGCGCCGGACAGGACACCGTTCTTCATGCTTCGCCTTGGTACTGCTGGAATGCCTAGTGCGCGCAGTCTTCGACTTCCCTTGAACGCGATCTTCCACACACTTGAAAGCGTCACCGCATGAATCGCTCAGACATGGTAACCATACACGCTTTCAGGGCCATCGACAATGCCGACCTGTGCACGGCGTACATCCGTGAGCACCGGCGTGTCCTCGAGGATTTCGGGGTACTGCAGGCAGTTCCGTCCGACCATGCATGGATGATGGACCCCGACTGCATCGTGCTGCTGGCTTCACATCGGGAACTCGGACTTGTTGGGGGTATCCGCATCGAGCACGCAAAACCCGGCTCCAAACTGCCGATGGAAAAGTCCATCGCACCCTTCGACCCGACCATCGCAGAGATTATCGCGCCGTTCGCGGCCAACGGTTGTGGGGAGATCTGCGGATTATGGAATGCGAACCGTTTCGCTGGACATGGGGTGCCTCTCCTGTTGAGCATGGCCGCAGTGTCCGTTGCGCATCAGGTAGGCCTAAAAAGCCTCACCTGCTTCGTGGCACACTATACGCTGCGACACGCCTTGAAGGTCGGGTTCCAGATCTTGGAGACCGTTGGGGATGGCGGGGCATTCAATTATCCGGTGCCCCGGATCAAGTCCTTTGCGATGGTGATCCCGGATACGATCCTGTTGGAAGGGGCCCCAAGCGCTTTCCGGGAGCGCCTGATCAGTTTACGTTGCAGGCCGATCCAGGAACGTATCGAGAGCCCGACCGGTCTGCCCTACCTGGTCCGTTACGTACTACATGTGGACGCCGGGCAGGAGGACCTTTCGGTCTATGGACATATCGCCTCCGAACATTGGCGACAGTGTGCTTGACGCTCCGGTAACTACTTGCCCAACGGCCGCGTAGAAACGGCCGATGTTCCCAGCACGTTTTTTCCTGCTGTTGGCAACTGTCGCCCTTTGCCTCAAGGCCAAGGCGACCGAAGTGGTTCCTGTGAACTACGCCGGGCCCGAAGCTTCGCAGGTGATCGGTCGTTACCTGTACCTGCTCGAGGAAGGAGTGTCCGTGGCCTCCCCAGGAGAGGCAATGGATGAGGTCAGGTGGACCAGATCGGACAAGGATGTTCCAAACCTGGGAATTTCGGACAACATACGGTGGGTCCGTTTCGACCTCCATAACACATCCCCGTCGCCACGGCTCGTGGTGCAGGTCCCATATCCGGAACTGGATGAATTCGCCGCCTACCATATCAACGGTCGCGAGGTGGTGGTCCTAGCCAACATCGGACAAGCAGTAATACCGGAGCATCGGTCCGGTGCTCACCGCGAAATGGCATTCGATGTTGATATACCGAAAGGGTCCACCGCGACCATCCTCCTCCGTCTACGCAGCACCAAGCAGCTCCAGATCCCGCTCGTGATCACCACCCCTTCGGAATTCGGTCAATCCCGCAGCTTCCGCAACCTGTTCATTGGGGGGTATTTCGGCATCATGATGGTGATGGCGTTGTACAATTTGTTCGTGTTCTTCTCCATCCGCGACAAGAGCTATCTCTACTATGTCCTGTACATCCTCTGTCTGTGCTTCGCGCAGTTGACCCTTCAAGGTGTGGGGCAGGCCTATTTCTGGTCGGATTTCCCCTGGTTCAGTTCGAAAGCGTCGGTGCTGTTCACTTTGAGTTCCATGGTCTTCGCAGGAGGTTTCATCCGGCACTTCATCGGCACTCGAAGCGTTACGCCCAAATTGGATATCGGGCTGCGGTTCCTGATGATGATCATCATGGCGACGATAGTACTCCATCTTGTGGGCTTCTCGCTTCTCGCCTACCAGGTCGCCCAGATGCTCTCGGGCAGCTACTCGCTATTCATCATCGTGCTCGCCATCACCGCGATCCGAGCAGGTTCACGCGAAGCGCGTTTCTTCCTCATAGCGTGGGCGGCATTCCTGATCGGCGTGGTCCTCTATATCCTCAAGGATGTTGGTGCGTTACCCCTCACGCCCTTGACCCAATACTCGATGCCCGTGGGTTCGGTAGGAGAAGCCATCCTCCTCTCCTTCGGTCTGGCGGACCGCATCAACGTGCTTCGCCGCGAGAAGGAAGCTTCCCAGGCCGCTGCGTTGCTCGCATCCCAAGAGAACGAACGCATCATACGTGAGCAGAACTTGATCTTGGAAGAGAAGGTCCAGGAACGGACCTACGCCTTGCAGGAGACCAACGAGCACCTCAAACGCACGCAGACCCAGCTGGTCAACTCCGAGAAGATGGCCTCGCTCGGTCAGCTCACCGCGGGGATCGCCCACGAGATCAACAACCCGATCAATTTCATCACCAGCAACATCATCCCGCTGCGCCGCAACATCACCGAGATCGTGGAGGTGATGCAAGGCTATCGGTCCCTGCAGCCGGAGCATGCCCAGGAACAGCTCAAGGTGTTGAAGGCGCAGGAAAAGAAGCTCGGCATCGCGGAATCCATCGAGGAACTGGACGACATCATCGGCAGTATCGCCGAGGGCTCCAGCCGCACCGCCGAGATCGTCCGTGGATTGCGGAACTTCTCCCGTTTGGATGAGGATGACCTGAAGGAATCGGACCTGAACGAAGGCGTGCGCAGCACATTGTCCCTGCTTTCGCCCCAATATCGGGACAAGGTGATCGTGGACCTGGAACTTGGCGAGATCCCGCTGGTGGAATGCTACCCGGGCAAGGTGAACCAGGTCTTCATGAACGTGCTCACGAACGGTGTACAAGCCACGTTGGCCCGGACCGATGGGATCCAGCCACGCATCGTGATCTCCTCATCGGTGAGCGGCGACAACGTGGTGGTCAGCATCAAGGACAACGGCGTTGGCATGACCGAGGATGTGAAGACCCACATGTTCGATCCCTTCTACACCACAAAACCCGTGGGCGAGGGTACAGGTCTTGGTCTGGCCATCGTCTATGGGATCGTACAGGACCACCAGGGAAGTATTGCCGTGGAAAGTGTCGTGGGCCAGGGTTCCGAATTCAAGATCATCCTGCCCATCCGCCGCGCCCGGTTGAACGAACGACGTGCCTGAAGCCATGAGCGACAAGATCATCCGAGTACTTTTCGTCGATGACGAAGAGAACAACCTGAAGGCGTTCAGATCCACCTTCCGAAGGGAAATGGACGTGCTGGTGGCCAGTTCCGGTGACGAGGCCTTGCGCATGCTGGAGACCGAGGAGGTCCACGTGATCATCTCCGATCAGCGCATGCCGAACATGACCGGTTCGGAATTCCTCGCCATTGCGCGGGAACGCCATCCGAACGCGATGCGCATGCTGCTCACGGGATTCGCAGACCTGGAGGCCGTCGTAGCGGCCGTGAACGCCGGTGGGATCTACGCCTACGCGACGAAACCATGGGATGCCAACGATCTGTCGCTCCGCATCCGGCAGGCCTTCGAGATCCATGAGCTGCGGAGTGAAAAGGAGAAGTTGCTGCAACGCTATCAACAGATCTTCAATACTTCCGGCGACCCCATCGTGATCGTGGACCACAAGGGGAACGTAGTGGAGGCCAACGCCGCGTGCGGGAAGCTCATGGGCCTCTCCATGGAGGAACTGCTCCAACGCCCCTTCACCGACCATATCGAAAATGCAAAGGACCTCGTACGCTCCCTGAAGGCGCGGCGAACCGGGCACGAGTTCGTGAACGTGGACCTGACGCTTCGCACAGCATCGGACAACGTGCTCGATTGCCTCATGACTGCCTCCTACCTGGGCAAACGGGAACACGGGCGTGAGGTGTTCCAGGCGGTGATCAAGGACATCTCCGATCGCAAACAGGAAGAGAACCGCATACGCAAACTGAATGCGGACCTGGACAAGCGCGTTGCGGCCCGCACCGGCCAATTGATGGAAGCCTTGGAGGACCTTGGCTCCTTTTCCTACACGGTGGCACACGACCTGCGCTCGCCGTTGAAGAACATCGCGGCGCTCAGTGATCACCTGAACACGCTCGCCCAGGAGGAAGGCGCCGCAGCGCAGTACGTGGAGTTCACGGAACGTATCCATAAGGGCGCCCAGCGCATGCTGGAACTCGTGGACGACCTGCTCCGCTTCTCGCAAACGAACAACCGGGAGATCGAACGCCGGGACGTGGACCTACAAAGCCTTTTGGACCAGGTACTCGCGGAACAAGTACCTGAGATGCGGCGCGACCAGGTACGCTCCGCAGTGGAACCCGGGACCATGATCATGGCCGATGCGCCGATGTTGAAGGTGATCATCCAGAACCTGCTCTCCAACGCGTTGAAATTCACCCGTCATCGTGAACGACCCGAGATCATCATCGCACATCGCCGCGAAGGGGATCGTGACATCATTTCGGTGAAGGACAATGGCGTTGGATTCGAGACCCAGCATAAGGAGCAGGCGTTCGGGGTCTTCAAGCGGCTGCACAAGGCCGACCAATTCGAGGGAACCGGCGTCGGCCTGGCCATCGTTCAACGCATTATCAGCAAGCACGGTGGTGAAGTATGGGCCGATAGTGCGATCGATCAAGGCGCTACGATCCATGTCGCTTTCCCGGTCGCGAACATTCAGACCGAAGCGATCCCCTTCATCAAAGTGGCCTGATCACCTGCGCCGGGATGGGCCGCCGCCCTTCGCGACAGGACGCGCGGAGGTCCCTTTTCAACGACCATTCCTCGATCCGGCACATTCTGAAACCTTGCTCGGAACAGGACCGTAGACAAGGGCGATCCAAGACCTTAACCATGGTTACCATGAGCCTCCCCCGTACCGTGCATAAACATATGCTGTCCTTCGCCGCCTTCCTTTTGGCTGCGGCCTCCTTCGGTCAAGGCAAACTGGTCGACCGCCGTGACCAGGCCGAAGGCTGGTACGTACCGGTCAATGGCCAGGTCATGATAGACGGAAAGAAAGCGGACGGCTACCAGGTCATCCTTTACAAGGATAACCAGGAATTGGGGAAGCTTGAAGCCGACAAGAAAGGCAGGTTCGAACTGGAACTCGACATCGATGCAGTCTACGCCATCCGCATCGCTAAGGAAGGCTACCAGGACAAGTTCGTGAACGTGGAGACCACCCTACCCAAGGACCTGGTCAAATATCCGGCGTACGAGTGCACCGTAAGCCTGCAGAAGGTCGCCTCGCAGAACATCGACCCGTTCTACACGGACTTCCCTTCGGCGATCGTACGATACAACGAGGAACTCGGTGGTTTCTACCACAGTGAACACTACCTCACCCACATCCAGACGAAATTGGCCGGCTACGCGGCGGCATCCTTCTGATGTGATCACCTTCTCCCCTGCCTTACAACCGAACAAACCAAGGCGGGTAGAACAGCGAGGCGGGCCCGTAAGCCCGCCTCGATCTTTTGGGATCAATGCTGATCGTAGTCGATCGTCACGTTCGCGGAACGCGGATGGGTCTGACAGGTAAGCACATAGCCATCGGCGACTTCCTCGTCCGTAAGGGCATAGTTCATGGCCATTTCGACCTTTCCTTCCACTACGCGGGCCTTGCAGGTGCAGCAGACGGCTCCTTTGCAAGCGAAGGGAACATCCATGCCTGCGTCCAAGGCTACGTCGAGCACCGCATCGCCGTTCGCTTTCACCTGCAGAACGGCTTCCCGACCGTCCATGATCACTTTCACCGTAGCCGTTCCCGAAAAAGCTCCTTCCGAGGGAGGAGCCTGAGCTTTCTTGCCATCGGAGGCCACTGGTGTACTGAACAGCTCAATGTGGATGCGTTTCTTGTCCACCCCCTCGGCTTCCAACGCTTCGCTCACATTCACCATCATCTGCTCCGGTCCGCAGATGAAGAACTCCTTGTGCAAGGGATCGGTCACAAAGCGTTTGAGCAGTTCCACGGCCTTTTCCTTCGTGATGCGCCCGTTGAAGAGCATGTCCTCGTCCTTGCCCAATGTGAGGATATGATGCACCGCCAAGCGGCCGCCATGCTGGGCCTTCAGTTCCTCCAAGCGCTTGCGGAAGATGATCCTGTCCTGATCGGTGTTCCCGTAGAACAGCGTGAAGCGGCTCTTGGGTTCACTTCGCAGAACGGTCTTCAGGATACTGAGGATCGGCGTGATCCCGCTCCCTGCCGCAAAGGCCACGAAGTGGCGCTCCCGGGTAGGATCGATCGCCGTGGTGAAGTTGCCCATGGGCGTCATCACCTCGATGCGCATGCCGGGCTTCAGCTTTTCGACCAGTTCGGTGCTGGCCCTTCCGCCGGTCACCTTCTTCACTGCGATCCGCAACTCCCCGCGGTCCAGCGGGCTGCTGCAAATGCTGTAGCTGCGCCGCAATTCCTCACCGTTCACATGCAGTTTGAGCGTGACGTACTGCCCGTGTTCGAAGCGAAAATCAGCCTGCTCAGCTTCCGGGATGCGGAACCCCACCACGATGCAATCAGCGGTCTCCTGGTGAACGTTCGCGACTTCGAGGCTATGGAACCGGGCCATCCTTGGGGTGGTCATTGTGGTGGGGCGCTAAAATAGATGTTGCCGGACGGGGTAATGATCGCCATGGAACCAACTGGTCCACCAACTTGTTCATGCACTGACCGGGATCAGTGGCTGCAACGCCGGTCACGCTATCTTAGCCAACCCATCCAACGCCTCCCCGAATGACGGACGTGAAGACCCTTGAAGACGTGTTCCAGGCCAAAGTGGACGCCGAGCAGAAGATCGAACCGAAGGATTGGATGCCCGATGCCTACCGCAAGAACCTCGTGCGGCAGATAAGCCAGCATGCGCACAGCGAGGTGGTGGGCATGCTGCCCGAAGGGAATTGGATCGGGCGCGCGCCCAGTCTGCGCCGAAAAGCCATTCTGCTCGCCAAGGTCCAGGATGAGGCCGGGCATGGCCTATACCTGTACAGCGCCGTTGAAACGTTGGGCACCAGCCGCGAAAAGACCAACGACGACCTGAACAGCGGCAAGGCCAAGTACAGCAGCATCTTCAACTACCCCACCCTGACCTGGGCGGATATTGGAGCGGTGGGCTGGCTGGTGGATGGTGCTGCGATCATGAACCAGGTGATGTTGTGCCGGACCAGCTATGGCCCGTATGCGAGGGCCATGGTGCGTATTTGCAAGGAAGAGAGCTTCCACCAACGGCAGGGCTACGAGATCATGGGCGTGCTGGCAAAAGGCACACCGGAGCAACGTGAAATGGCCCAGGACGCGCTCAACCGCTGGTGGTGGCCCAGCCTGATGATGTTCGGCCCCAGCGATGCGGACAGCCCGCACAGCGCGCAGAGCATGAAGTGGAAGATCAAGCGCCAGAGCAACGACGAACTTCGCCAGATCTTCATCGACCGGACCGTGCAGCAAGCCGAGGTGATCGGCCTTACCATCCCCGACCCCGAACTGAAGTGGAACGAGGAGACCAAACACTATGACTGGGGTGAGATCGACTGGACCGAGTTCAATAACGTCATTGCCGGCAACGGGCCGTGCAACAGGGAACGCTTGGCAGCCCGCAACAAGGCGCACAGCGAGGGTGCCTGGGTGCGCGACGCCGCCATGGCCTACGCCGCCAAAAAAGCAAAGAAGAAACAAGCAGCCTAAGCAATGTTGCCGTCGGACCAGTTTACAGGTCGCCAGGTCCCTCCCCGGATCGAACGACATTTGAACTGGAGGACCTGCCAACCGAAAACAGAGCAATGAGCGAAAACCCGAACAACTGGCCCCTGTGGGAGGTCTTCATCCAAAGCAAACGCGGTTTGGACCATAAGCACGTCGGTAGCCTGCATGCGGCAGATGCGCAGATGGCCATCGAGAACGCGCGCGATGTATACACCCGGCGCCAGGAAGGGAATAGCATTTGGGTAGTGCCTGCAAGCGCCATCAGTGCCTCGAACCACGACGATGGCGGAATGCTCTTCGACCCCGCGGACGATAAGACCTACAGGCACCCCACGTTCTACCAAATGCCCGAGGGCGCCAAGTACATCTGATATCCCTTGACGATCTCCGGCCATGTCACGTGGCCCGGGATCAAGGCCCCGACAATGGACCAACACCAAGCCCTCCTCACCTACTGCCTGCGTCGCGGTGATGATAACCTGATCCTCAGCCATCGTTTGGGCGAATGGTGTGGACATGGACCGCAATTGGAAGAGGACATCGCTCTGACCAACCGCGCTCTGGACCTGATCGGACAAGCGCGGAACTATCTGCAATATGCTGCCGAAGTGGAAGGCAAAGGGCGCACCGAGGACGACCTCGCATTCCTGCGCAGCGAACGGCAATTCGTGAACACCATGTTGGTGGAGCAGCTGAACGGCGATTACGCCCATACCATTTGCCGCAGCTTCCTGTATGATGCCTGGCACCTGCCCCTCCAGCAAGCGCTTACCAAAAGTGCCGATGAACGGATCGCTGCCATTGCCGGCAAAGCCGTGAAGGAGGTGAGCTACCATCTGCGTACCAGCAGTGAGTGGATGATCCGGTTCGGTGATGGAACGGAAGAGAGCCACGTACGGGCACAGACCGCATTGGATGCGCTATGGACCTTTACCGGTGATCTCTTCGTGCAGGATGATGTGGATGCCATCCTTGTGAAAGCGGGGGTCGTACCCGACATGGCACCGATCAGATCAGCCTTCGACAAGACAGTGGAGACCGTGCTTGCGGAGGCCACCTTGGAACGTCCGGTCGACGGTCATATGGCCACTGGTGGGCGCCAAGGCAAACACAGCGAACACCTCGGCTATCTGCTGGCCGAGATGCAATACCTGCAGCGCGCCCATCCGGGTGCGCAGTGGTGATCGCAAGCGCTTATGCTTATCGATCCCCAGCAGTAGTACCGAGTACACCGGGTCGCCATTCGACGATGACCGAAGCCCAACACATCACCAAGGAGCGGATCCTGGCACTCCTGGAGAACGTGAAGGATCCGGAGGTGCCCGTGATCAGCATACGTGAACTCGGCGTATTGCGCGATGTAAGCGTTGAGACCGGGGTGGTGGTCGTGACCATCACACCGACCTATACCGGCTGCCCCGCCATGGACGTGATGAAGGCGGATATCGAGCATGAACTGCGCGCCTCGGGCATCCAGGACTTCGAGGTGAAGCAGGTCCTGGCACCGGCCTGGACCACTGATTGGATCAGCGATGAAGGCCGATCCAAGTTGAAGGGGTACGGCATCGCGCCGCCTGAAAGGACCGCCGACATCCGTGCGTTGAAAGGGGCACAACCCATCGTTGCATGCCCCCAGTGCGGTTCGAAGAACACCGTAATGCTATCTCCCTTCGGCAGCACCGCGTGCAAGGCGTTGTGGAAATGCAACGATTGCCTGGAGCCGTTCGATCAATTCAAGTGCCTTTAGGGGCACCATTGGTCTTCTCAACGTGCGTTCCGTCGAGCACGTAATGCGCTCAATTGCTTCGCCGAGAAACAAGTCGCCAGCAACAGCATCAAGGGATGGACATGCACAATGAACCGCCATTCGGCCATGCGCAGCACCAAGGGATAGACCAGGATCATGTACATCACGATCACCGGAACCCAGATGGCGATCAGCGAAGTGGCACGCCGCCACCGGAGGAGCATCCAAAGCGCTGCGATACCACCGATCCCGTAGGCGAAGAAGTACGAACCCATCTGGAGGAGCTTGAACCCCTTTCTCCAAAGCGGCAATTGCGCGAAGGGCGTGCGGAATAGTGTCTCCGTTCCGTTCTGGGTGATCAGGTATTCGATCATCCTGAAACGGCTGAGGACATGGTAATTGAACGGTGCTCCTTCCCTGTACAAATTGGTATAACGATCCAACTTGGAATTGATCTCATCGATGATCGCCAGTGAATCGGGGTCCGACAGCGTCCCGCTCTCGAAGATCCGTATGCGCTCGCTCAGCGCCAGCAAACTGTCCTTCGTATAACCTGGCACGTAAGCGTATGCGGGAGGCGACTTGGCATTCCGGCCCTCGTTGTCGATCGCAGCGCTCCCCTCCCACATACCGAACCAGCGGATATCAGCTCCCGGCTCCCACCAGATGTAGTTGCCTCCATAGCTCTGGAGGAAGCGCATGACATAACCGCGAGGCCTACCATGGATCTCATCGGGCATTATCCCTTCGTTCGTCAGCGGATTGAACTCACCATGGGCCCGATAGTTGCGCACGATCCAAGCGGAATCCAATACCGCGAACGGCAAGAGGAAAAGACCCACTGCCTTGAACGACCATCTTGGGGACCAGAACCACAGGACCAGAAGCGGCGCCGGTATCAACAGCAAGGCGGCAACGGGGCGCAGGAAAATGATCCACGTGAGGAATAGGCCGGCAACAACGAGCAGCTTGGCACTCTTCGCGTCAATGGCCCGTTGCAGCAGGAAAACATGGATGACGAGAACGGATACCGCCAGACTATCGGATGAAATCGACGTATCGTACCAGCACGAGTACGTGCTCACCAAGGCCAGTGCGTAAAGCAGGACGGCCGTTGTGTGCGATCCCGAAAGCCGAAGTCCTAGAAGGGCAACAAGATAGACCCCGATACCCGACAGGATCATCTGGAACACCACCATACCATCCATTCCCGAGTGCCGGTCACCCAATTGCCTGAACAACCAATACGGGATCCCAACACCCGGCATCCGATAATCCGGATAGTAGGTTCCATCGGTGATCAGCTGCTCAATGGGGTCGATATAGCTGTGGGTATCCGGTGTGTAGAAGTACCAACGACCGGGTATGTCGGCCGGTCGCTGATCGGCCACCTTGAGCTCCACATAGCCCCACCGGAAAACGACAGCGAAGAGGACAAAAGCCAGCCAGTGGCGTTCGATGAACGTATTGCCGGAAAGGACCATCCAGGATCGAGCAGGAGCAATGCTCGGTACGGTCCCCCGTCCCGAAGCGCGGCGAAAGTAATAGCGCAAAATGTTCGTCCGTCAGTACCGGTCCAACGCAATGTCAACAGGTGTTCGCGGATCGGCGAACGAGCGGGACCAAGGTCTCCCATGAGCGCGGATCAGCTGCGTAGAGCGCCAGATGGCAATGCACCGGGATCACCGGACCGGCTCCGAAACGCACAGTCCATGGTCTGTATTTAAAGTCGCCCTTGACGAGGTGCGCCACGGATCGCCTTTCATTTGTCGCACAAAGCCATTGGATCCATCTTATGTCCGACAGAGCCATACTAACAGCCGATCCCGGTGCTGGCTATCGGGCGTTGAGAGAAGAGATAGATAAGGCCATCCGCAGCGTGCTGGATGGTCCCGGGTATATCCTCGGCGAAGCGGTCTCGCGTTTCGAGTCGGACTTTGCTGGGTATGTCGGTGTTCACCACGGTGTAGGGGTGAACAACGGCACGGACGCTATCCACCTTGCCCTTCGGGCACTTGATATCGGTCCCGGCGATGAGGTCATCACCGTTTCGCATACGGCGGTTGCCACAGTGGCGGCCGTCGGCATGGCCGGGGCTGTACCCGTTCTCGCGGACGTGGATCCGGTGACCAGGACCATCGATCCCGCAGCGGTAAAGGATTTGATCACCCCGCGAACAAAAGCCATCATTGCTGTTCACCTCTATGGTCAGCCAGCCGATCTGGATGCTTTGCTGCTCCTCTGCGAAAGGCATGGTCTCACCTTGGTGGAAGATTGCGCCCAAGCCCATGGCGCGCGTTGGAAGGGTGCCACGGTGGGCTCGTTCGGACGCCTTGCAACGTTCAGCTTCTATCCCACCAAGAACCTCGGTGCCATCGGCGATGCCGGGATGGTCGTGACCAATGACAGTGTGCTTGCCGCTCGCCTTCGCCTGTTGCGTCAATACGGCTGGGAGAAACCCCAGTATAGTATCATCGAAGGATGGAACAGCCGGATGGACCCTCTACAAGCGGCCATCCTTTCCGTGAAACTGAATCATTTGGAAGCACACACGGCAAGACGTCGTGCACTCGCCGGGTGGTACAAGGAGCAACTGAGGGGCCTCCCTATCGTCCTCCCGGTCGAAGGAGAGCACTGCACCCACGTTTACCACCTCTACGTCATCGAACTACAAGACCATACGACCCGGAATGCGTTGCGGGCTTTCCTCGCCGAACGCGGGATCATCGCGGGCATCCATTATGAATTCGGTGTTCACGAGCAACCGGCCTACCGTGATCGCTTAAGAAAGGGGTCCATGACCGTGACCGAGCGTCTTGCGCGCACCGTGCTTTCACTGCCACTGTATCCGGAACTCACCGAGCTGGAACAACGGCATGTGTCCGATACTGTTCGATCGTTCTTCACCCTGCACCCATGAACAGGACCACGATCGCTTCGCTTGTGAACATCCGCTTCCAGCAGCAAGAGGGTAAAGAGGGTTCGCTCACCGTCATCCCTGATGAAGGGCCCAAAGGGCTGGGCATCCCCATCCGCCGGGTGTTCACCATCACCAACGTCCCTGTCGGCGGCATACGTGGCGACCATGCGCATCGTGACTGCACCCAAGTGGTCGTCTGCCTACGGGGCCGTGTGAGCATTGACGTCGATGATGCCAGGGACAGCATCACCGTGGTTTTGGAGAGTGCTGGTGAAGGATTGTCGATCCCTCCCGGCCTGTGGAACAAGTTGACCCTGGAAGGTCCGGATACCGTGCTCGCGGTCTTCTGCGACCAGCCGTATGCTGAATCGGATTACCTGCGCGATCGTCGGGAGTTCGAAGCCTTCAAGGGTGTTCGCTCATGAAGGCTGGAATGGAGAGCGTCGAGTACACGCTCATGGAGGAGGTAGAGGGAACCATGTGGTGGTACCACGGGCTGCACGCGAACATCCTGGGTGCTCTATCGACCTACGCGCCCAACACCAACGATCTGCTCGACGCCGGTTGCGGTACGGGCGGAATGTTGAAGGTCATTCACGAACGGTTCCCTTCCGCCGGCCTGAATGGCCTGGACATCTCGGAACAAGCGTGCATCGCCGCACGCGCCAAGTCAGGGGCATCGGTCATGCTTGGATCGGTGGATGCGTTGCCCCATGCAAATGCGTCGTTCGATACCTTGATCAGCCTGGATGTGTTGGGCTACGACCTGGATGTGGATGCCGCTGTCAACGGTTTCTTCCGGGTGCTCCGACCCGGGGGACACATCATTTTGAACCTTGCAGCATACCGGTGGATGCTCTCCTATCACGACCGAGCCGTGCGGCAAACGCATCGCTACACACGCTCCGGAGCGAAGGAACTGCTCCAGCGGCATGGTTTCCGGATCGTTTTCAGTTCCTACTGGAACACATTCCTGTTCCCCCTGATGGTCCTGCGTCGAAAACTCCTGCCGAACTCGGCAGCGAGTGACGTAAAGCCTTTTCCGACGTTGGTGAACAACGCGTTCAAAACATGCCTGGCGGTTGAACGTGCATTGATCCAACGCGGAGTACCCTTGCCCTTCGGGGGGTCGGTCCTCATTGTTGCACAACGCCCAACAGCTTGATAGCACTATCCATCATCATCCCTGTTTTCAACGGGGCCGCCAGCATCGAACGGTTGGTGAACGAATTGGCCAAGATCCGGGTCGATGGCGGCTTGGAGCTGGTGCTGGTGAACGACTGCAGCCCGGACGATAGCTGGCGGATCATCCAACGGCTGGTCCAGGAGGCCCCCATGGCCATCATAGCGGTGGACCTGGCCCGCAACTTCGGTGAGCACAATGCCGTGATGGCCGGTTATGCGGTATGCAGCGGCCAGTACGTCATCAACATCGACGACGATTTCCAGAACCCACCAAGCGAAGTGGTGAAGCTGCTTGACTATGCGAAGGCGCATCCTGAGCTGGATGTGATCTACACGAAGTACGAACGCAAGCGCCACTCCTACTTCCGGAACCTGGGTAGCCGGTTCAACGATGCCGTAGCGCGTCTCCTGCTGAATAAACCCAAAGGCCTGTATCTCTCCAGTTTCCGTTGCGTGAACAGGTTCCTGTGCAACGAGATCCTGAGCTATACCGGTCCGTATCCGTATATCGACGGGATCATCCTGGAGCACACGCAACACATCGGAACATTGCAGGTGGTGCATGCGCCCCGCGCTGAGGGCCGCAGTAGCTACACCCTTCGTAAGCTGATACGCCTCTGGCTGTTCATGTTCGTGAACTTCTCCGTGATGCCTTTGCGCCTGAGCAGCATCATGGGCTTCGTCTTCAGCGGATCCGGTTTCATCCTGGCCCTTTATGTCGTGTTCGAGAGCGTCGTCCTTGGGAACCCCCAGGGCTGGGCCTCAATAACAGCTGGCATCCTCGTGTTCTCCGGCATACAGCTCTTGATGCTTGGCCTGATCGGGGAATACCTCGGTCGGCTGTACCTGATGCAAAAGGGCAAACCCCAGTACGCTGTCCGTACCGTGTTGAAGGCCGAGGTCGGTTGAGCGGTTCCACCGATCTTCGCACCATGGCCTACCAGAAGATCCGAGCTTCCGTGAGCGATGGGGTCGCCACCATCACGCTCAATCGTCCCGACAAACTCAACAGTTTCGACCGTGGAATGTCCTTGGAGTTGATACATGCCTTGGACAAAGCAAGGGAGGAAGTGACCGTGCGCGCTGTACTTCTGACCGGGGAAGGCCGCGCGTTCAGTGCCGGTCAGGACCTGGCCGAAGCCATCGCACCCGGCACCAAGATCGAGGACATCCTCTCCACGCAGTACAACCCGATCGTAAGCCGGATCCGCGGCATTCCCAAACCCGTTGTAGCTGCAGTGAACGGTGTTGCGGCCGGTGCTGGTGCGAACATCGCCTTCGCCTGCGATCTGACCCTGGCCGCAGAGAGTGCCAATTTCATCCAGAGCTTCATAAACATCGGCCTTATCCCCGACAGCGGCGGAACGTTTACACTACCGCGCTTGGTGGGCATGCAGCAGGCCTTTGGACAAATGATCCTCGCACCCAAGGTCAGCGCGAAGGAAGCCGAGGCCCGAGGCATGATCTGGAAGGCCGTGCCCGATGCCGAGTTGATGGACGAAGCCATGGCCTTGGCGCGGAAGCTCGCGGCCATGCCGACCAAGGCCATTGCATTGACCAAGGAGGCGCTTGATCGTTCGATGACGAATTCGATGCACGAGCAACTCGACGTGGAGAACGAACTACAGACCGTCGCTGGTCGCAGCTACGACTACAACGAAGGCGTGAACGCGTTCCTGGAGAAACGAAAGCCCCTGTACAAAGGCGAATGACCCTATGGACCAGTCAATGAAGGTGGGCGTCATCGGCGCTGGAACCATGGGCAGCGGTATCGCCCAGGTCGCGGCTCAGGCCGGACATACGACCTACCTGTTCGACACGAGGCCGGAAGCCGTGGACAACGCACTTCACGGTCTCTCGAAGACCTTTGAGAAACTCGTTCAAAAGGGCAAGATCACCCAGGAGGAAGCCACGGCGATCCAGGGTCGGATCAAGCCTGCGACGGACCTGAAGCAACTCGCGGGTTGTGGCCTTGTGATCGAAGCCATCGTCGAGGCCCTTGGTGTGAAGAAGGCCCTATTCACCGATCTGGAAGCCCTGTTGACGACGGATGCCGTGCTCGCGACGAACACCTCTTCCCTTTCCATCACTGCGATAGCGGCCGCTTGCCGGGCCCCGGAACGTGTGATCGGTCTCCATTTCTTCAACCCTGCGCCATTGTTGCCGCTCGTTGAGGTCATACCGGGACTTGTGACAACCCCGCAACACGTGGAACGTGCAACGGTGCTCATGCTCAAGTGGGGCAAGACGCCTGTGACATGCAAGGACACCCCCGGCTTCATTGTGAACCGCGTGGCACGGCCCTTTTATGGCGAAGCGATCAGGATCCATGAGGAGGGGATCGCTGATATGCCGACCATAGATGCAGCGATGCGATCCGTCGGTTTCAAGATGGGTCCTTTCGAGTTGATGGACCTGATCGGGAACGACATCAATTTCGCGGTGACGAAAAGCGTGTTCGAGGCCTTCTTCTATGATCCCCGCTATAGGCCTAGCGTTACGCAACAGCGCCAGGTGGAAAGCGGACGATTGGGCCGCAAGAGCGGGCAAGGGTACTACAGTTATGGCGATGGAGCGGTCGCTCCGCTCGCCCAGGTCGATGGGCCGTTGAGCGCCCGCATCGTGGAACGCATTCTCGCGATGCTCATCAACGAAGCGACGGATGCGCTTTTCCTGAACGTGGCCTCCGCCCGGGACATCGATCTGGCGATGACCAAGGGGGTGAACTATCCCAAAGGGCTCCTAAGGTGGGCCGACGAGCAGGGTGCAGCCCACTGGCTCACTGTCCTGGAACGGCTGTATGCCGACTACGGTGAGGACCGCTATCGCCCATCGCCCCTACTGCGGCGTATGGTGCGTGATGGAAAGACCTTCTTCTGATCGGCTGCGACCAATCCTTTCACAACATCTTTCTATTTGTTTTCCATGGGAAACATTTTATCCGTTACCTTTGCGACCCGAAAACAACAACCCCAATAACCGAACATGAAGTCCCCCGTCCTGTCCGTAGTCGCCCTTTCAGCCCTGTTCCTCGTCGCTTGCGGCCCTAGTGAAGCGGAGATCGCCGCAGCCAAAGAGAAAGCCGCTGCCGATAGCATCGCCGCACTTGCCGCGATGGAAATGACCTACGCGGTCGACATTGCAACCAGCAAAGTGAACTGGACCGGCACCATGCTCGGTGTGAAGTCCCATAACGGCACGATCAACCTGACAGAAGGATTCATCCGGACAAAAGGGGGCAACCTCACCGGTGGCGACTTTGCCATCGATATGAAGAGCATCGCTCCGTTGGATACCAACTATGCGCCTGCAGGTTCCAAGCAAGGCACGAAGGACGATCTGGTGGGCCATCTCAGCAGCGCTGATTTCTTCGCTGTGGACAGCTTCCCTGTCGCCAAATTCTCCATCAGCGCTGTCGAGGGCAACACGGCGACCGGCAGCCTGAGCTTGCGCGGCCGGACGAACGAGGAGAAATTGACCGACATCGTTCTTACTCCTAACGCTGATGGTACCCTCACCGCCACATGCAAAGTGAGCTTCGACCGTCAGAAATACGGCGCAGCCTGGAAAGCACCCATGAAAGACGTTGTCCTGAACGATGCGATCGAACTGACCGTGGAGTTGACCGGCAAAGCCCAGTAAACCCCCCTTCGGTGAAAGTCGAGAAGCGTCCGCGAAAGCGGGCGCTTTTTCGTTCCAGCGCATTCGCGGTCCCCGCCTATGAAAATCGATGGCGGCCGGATCCTGATCCTCGGGCTGCGTGATCGGTCAACGATGTGAACAGTCCACCAACTACTTCATCGCCGCAGCCAACCAGGCATTGAAGGGGCACATGGCGAGGTAGTGGTCCATCAACTCGTCCATCAGCTTGGGATCGGTGACCAGCTTCGCCGGACGCTCTGCCCCTACGTAGAATTGCTTGTTGGCCACAAGCGGCTCCTTTGCCGCTATGGCCTTGAATTCGGGCGGCAGCACCTTATTGACCTCCCCTTTCACCCCATCGAACCTTGATGTGAACGCCCTGCCTTCGATGACCTTGCGGAACCCCTTGGGGTCCTGCATGATAGCCGTCCTGATCCGAACGAGCTGTTCCTTCTCCGGCGAATAGGCCCCACCGAAGAACTTCAGGTTTTCCGGACCGAATTCGAAGTAGATCCCCGGTGTAGTATGGTCCTTCCTCCCAGCAGGGGAAATGATCGCGGAACAGGCCAGCTTGTAGGGCGTCTTGTCCTTGCTGAAGCGGATGTCCCGATTGATGCGGAAGATGGCCTCCTTCGGCTCGATGCGAACGTTCTTGTCATGCTTGGCGATCCGCTTGATCGCTTCGGTCACGAAGGCCTCGAACGGTTCCTTGACGCTGGCCTCATACCTCTTCCGGTTCGCATCGAACCACTCCTTGTTGTTGTTCTTCGCAAGATCCTTGAAGAACTGGTTGTAGTCGGCGGTGAACCAAGCCATGTGCGGTGTACTTTGCTCGAAGTTATCGACGGAACGATGTCACCGACAAGGACGAACGAACAACCCGAACTATTCGCACCACAGTTCGTCGCTGTGTTCGAAGGTCCCGTCGGGAAGATCTGGATCGAAAGCGACGGGCTAATGATCACCCGCATCTCCTTCGATGCGCTTCACGGCCGCCATTCGAAAGCGCCACGGCTGCTCTCCGATGCCCAATTCCAGCTGGACGCCTACTTCGCCGGTAAACGGCGGTCTTTCGACCTTCCTGTCCAACGCCTCGGTACCCGGTTCCAGAAACTTGTCCTTGAGGTGGTCGACACCATCCCTTTTGGCCGGACCATGTCCTATCAGGCGATCGGGGACCGCATAGGCGGGAGGGCCATCGCCCGCACTGTCGGCAATGCTTGTGGCCGGAACCCCGTCCCCATTATCGTACCGTGCCACCGGGTGATCTCCGCAGAAGGTCTCTTGACCGGCTATATAGGCGGACTGTGGCGGAAGAAGTGGTTGCTGGAACACGAGGGCGTGCTCAGTAAGGAGATCTTCACCTGACCGCCGAATTACCTTTACGGCCGATGTCCGAACAGTCGCTCGCGGAGAAGGTGGTCGCCCGCATGTACGACAACGATCCGTTCAGTATCTGGCTGGGCATCGAACGGGCGAACGTTTCGCCCGGTTCCTGTGTGTTGCGGATGACCGTGAGGAGAGAAATGCTCAACGGCTTCTCGATCGCCCACGGCGGTATCTCCTATTCACTGGCCGATAGCTGCCTGGCCTTTGCTTCGAACTCGTACGGTATACAGGCTGTTTCCGTGGAAACGTGCATCAGCCACACCAAGCCGGTGAAAGAGGGCGATGTGCTGACCGCTACTTCGGAAGAAAAGAGCTTGAGCAACCGGATCGGCATCTACCACATCACCGTCACGGACCAGCGCAACGAGATCGTCGCGCTGTTCAAAGGAACCGTCTACCGCACCGGTAAGCTTTGGTTCCCCGAAGAACAAGCACCCTTGTAATGCAACAAGCCTACATCGTCGACGCCATTCGCACACCGATCGGCAGTTTCACCGGAACCTTGGCTGCCGTGCGGGCCGACGATCTGGCCGCGCACGCATTGAAAGCGCTGATGGACCGCCATCCGGCTTTGGACAAGGCGGCCATCGATGATGTGATCCTCGGGTGCGCCAACCAGGCCGGTGAGGACAACCGGAACATAGCCCGCATGGCGCTGCTGCTCGCTGGCCTTCCTGTAACCGTGCCCGGTGAGACGGTGAACCGGCTTTGCGCCTCGGGTATGAGCGCCGTGGTGCAGGCCGGACGGGCGATCGCTGCCGGACAAGGGGACCTCTTCATCGCCGGTGGTGTTGAGCACATGACCCGCGGGCCTTGGGTGATCAGCAAGACCAGCACGCCCTATGGTCGGGACGCCCAGATGTATGACAGCAGCTTCGGCTGGCGTTTCGTGAACCCCTTGATGAAGCAGCAGTACGGGGTGGATGCGATGGGCGAGACCGCCGAGAACCTGTTGGAGACCCATTCGATCAGCCGTGAAGACCAGGATCGGTTCGCCCTCTGGAGCCAGCAGAAAGCCGCTTCGGCACAGGCATCCGGGCGCCTCGCGATAGAGATCGCCGGTGTCCCCATCCCTCAGCGAAAAGGCGACCCTGTCCTCTTTGCGGCCGATGAATTCGTGAAACCCAAGACGACCTTGGAAGGGCTCGGGGCGCTCAAACCCGCCTTCAGGAAGAACGGCAGCGTAACCGCCGGGAACGCCAGTGGCCTGAACGACGGTGCCGCTGCCGTCCTCGTAGCAAGCGATGCCGGGTTGAAGACCCACGGACTGAAGCCGCTGGCGCGCCTCGTGGCCAGTGCTGTGGTGGGTGTGGAGCCCAGGATCATGGGCATTGGCCCGGTGAACGCGAGCAAACTGGCCCTGAAAAGAGCCGGATCGACCTTGGATCAGGTCGATATCCTGGAACTGAACGAGGCTTTCGCCGCGCAGGTGCTCAGTTGCACCCGTAGCTTGGGCATCGCAGACAACGACCCGCGCATCAACCCGAACGGTGGGGCCATCGCCTTGGGGCATCCCTTGGGCATGAGCGGAGCACGACTGCTCCATACCGCAGCCCTGGAATTGAAGGCCCAAGACAAGCGTTATGCCCTGTGTACCATGTGTATAGGTGTCGGACAGGGCTATGCGGCCGTTCTGGAAGCCTGTTAAGAACGGCCTTTACATAGGCGTAACATCGACCGCCCCGCGTATTAGTTTGGCCCCAGAATAGCAGCCTCCCATGCATGCCCAGGAACAGATCAATCTCTACATCGCCGACCAACCCGAATGGCAGCGCAGACTGCTCGTACGGATGCGGCAACTGATCCACTCCACCGACGAAAATGTGGAAGAAACGTGGCGGTGGAACGGTCCGCATTTCGACCATGACGGCATCATGCTGGGTATGGCCGGATTCAAGACCTGCGTCAGCGTATGGTTCCACAAAGGATCGTTGATCAAGGACACGCACGGGGTCTTCGAGAAACTGGAGAAGGGGGAAGACAAGGGCAATCGCGTCTACAAGCTGCACGAAGGCGACAAGATCGACGAAAAAGCCTTCGTGGATCTGCTGAAGCAAGCCATCAAGGTGAACCAGTCAGGTGCCAAGCTCAGCGACGCACGACCCACGAAGAAAACCCTGACGGTGCCTCCGGACCTGGAGGGCTGCCTCAAGAAGGATGAGGAGGCTTGGATGCATTGGGAGAAGTTCAACTACACCCACAAGAAGGAATATGTGGAGTGGATCACCGATGCCAAGCAGGATGAGACCCGCAAACGCCGCATCGCGCAAGCCTTGGAAATGATCCGGGATGGAATGGGCAAGGAGGACAAGTACAAGGTGAAGTAGTCTACTTGTTCCACTGGATGCAGGGCATCATTGTGTCCCGCTGTCCCCAGCTTCGTAAGGGTCCGATAGACCTCAGGAAGATCAGATCCTACTTTACCCGACCTAAACCCATGAACTGAGGTTCATGGGTTTATACTATACAGTTTGGCAGGTTTTCACAACTTCCCCTCTACTCACCGCCCAAGTCAAGCTTGATCGAACTATCGATCCAATCAATTCAGCACCAATGGCTGAAGATCAATCTATTGTATCGATTATCACAAAGGAAAAGCCCCGACCATAGGCCGGGGCTTCCAGTAGATCCACTATAAGGGCTTATTCCGCAGCAGTATCGCCAGTGGTCTCGTTCTTGGCGACGTGCTTGGCGAAACGCTTCTTGAACTTATCCACACGACCGGCGGTGTCGACGAGCATCATCTTACCCGTGTAGAAAGGGTGCGAGGTCTGACTGATATCCAGCTTCACCAAGGGGTATTCGTTCCCATCCTCCCACTTCACGGTGTCTTTGGTATGCGTGCAGCTCTTCCCCATGAACATGTGCTCGTTGGACATGTCCTTGAAGATAACGAGGCGATAGTTGCTTGGGTGGATATCGGGCTTCATGGCAATTCTTCCGTTGGGGCGGCAAAAGTAGGCAGATAGATCGGATTTGCAATACATGCACCTGACAATAAGGGCAATGATCGCCCCTCTTGCACCGTAGATAACCACGATCGGCCATCTTTGCCTGCCTTGGAACTTCTTCGCCCCCTCCTCATCCTGGCCGTCTGCGGCACGTTCCTTACCGCCTGCCGGAAGGATCAGGCCTTCACCGACGAGTCGGGTATCACCCTGGATTTCAGCAAGGATACGGTCCTGTTCGACACTATTTTCACCCAGGCCCCCTTCTCGGTGAACAAGCGGTTCACGGTCCACAATCCATCCAGCAACGCGGTCCGGGTGGACATTGCTCTTGAGGGTGGCTCACCTTCTCCTTATCGCATCAACGTGGATGGCGCTTCGGGGGTCACCTTCGAGGATGTGGAGATCTACGGTGGCGATAGCCTCTTCATTTTTGTGGAGGTCACGCTGGACCAGAACAACAGCAGTAACCCGTTCATCATCGAGGACCATATCCTGTTCAACACGAACGGCAAAGAGCAGGAAGTCCTGCTGCTGGCCTGGGGCCAGGATGCGCATTTCATCATGCCGGGTCCCGACAGTATTCAAGTCCAAGGCCTTCCCCGGTTCAGCTATATCGCTGGGGGCTTTGACGAGAATGGGAACCAGATCTGCGAGACGGTGATCTGGCCGGACGACCTGCCCTATGTGATCTACGGGTATGGGGTGGTCGATTCCTGTTGCACGCTGATCATCGAACCCGGCGTGGACATCTACATGCACGGTGGCGCCGGCCTTTGGGTGTATCGATACGGGCAGGTGAAAGCGAACGGGGATATCAGCCAGGAGATCACGTTCCAAGGCGACCGTTTGGAACCCGCCTTCGATGAACTGCCCGGCCAATGGGACAGGATCTGGCTGAACGAGGGATCCGCTGACCTGAGCAATGAATTCAGCAATGTTCTGATCAAGAATGCATTGGTGGGTATCCAATGCGAACCGTTCCCCATCCCGCTTACCCCGGAACCCGAGAACAGCCTCGAAAAAGTGAGGCTGTCGGGCGTAAAGATCCGCAACTGTAGCGCTGCCGGTATCCTGAGCCGGAACTACACCATTGAGGCGGAGAATCTTCTGGTCACGGATTGCGGTCAGTACAGCGTGGCCCTCACGGGCAACGGCAGGTACCAGTTCAACCAGTTCACCATCGCCAACTACTTCGATCTCGATATCCGCCAGACCCCGGCATTCTACATGAACAACGTTTATGTGGACTACACCAATACCCAATGGGTCAGCGACATCACCAATAGCACTTTCCAGAACGGCATCATCCATGGAGCGAACGAGAACGAGTTCCTCATGGAGTTCAACGACCTCGCTCCACCGACGGATCTGTCCTACTTCAACATGCTGTTCCGCACAACGGAGCCCACCAATTCCGGTTACTTTCCCGACCAGGGTACCATCTACCGCAACCAATCACCCGGGTTCGTTGATGTGAGCGGCCGTGATTTCCACTTGACCAGTTCGGCTTTTGCACGCAACAAGGCGAATGGATCGGGTCCCTTTTTCGACCTGGACGGTGTGCAACGAAGTGGGGAACGGGATCTCGGCTGTTACGAGTACACCGAGTAGCTCACCTTAGGTCCAATAGGAAGCGCAGCGTATCCACCCCGTCCGCATAGTCGCTCAGCGCCGGGTGTTGGGTCGTGCCGAATGCCACGGCCCCGTGTCCTACAACGCACTGGATGTTCGCCGCATGTTCTTTCAGTCGGGTATCCACCGTCGTGCGATCGGTGTACCGTTCATAGAACACCGTCGCCACCGGGCTGGGAAGCTGGACATCCTCCTTCACCAGTACGAAGCCGTTCTCCAGGAACTGTACGCCATCCAACAACCAAAGCGCGCGGGTGTAATCGTAGTTATTGCCGTACTTGTTGTGGTTGATGATGCCGTTCCACGGAAAGATCGCCGTGAAGAAGCGGTCCAAGGCGAAGTCCGCCGGTATGTAGAGTTTGGCCACGTTGCGGCAGCCCAGTCCGAAGTATCGGAGAATGTCCTCGCCCAGAAGGGCTAATTCCTCCGGTGTTTCCGTACCGTCCAGCACGGCGACGCTGACCCTGCTCTTGCGCACAATGCGCGGGAGATGTCCGAAATAGTGCTCGAAATAGCGCGCGGTGTTGTTGCTCCCCGTGGCGATCACGGCGTCCACTTCGCCCAACTTACCGGTACTGAAGAGGACACGCTCGTTGGTCCCTGGCATGAACCGGTCCAATACCTCCACCAAGGCGGGGATCAGCGCAGGGTCCTGTGAAGAGCATTTCACCTTTCCACGATGGCCGCTGAGCCAGACGCACAACACGTCGTGCAGGCCGACCAGCGGGATATTCCCGGCAAGGACCAAGCCGACAGTACGTTCCGTGCTGCGATGCGCGGCCAACTCCGGATATGCAGCTGTCCACTCCTCAAGCGGTGCGCGCTTGAGCACTTCCGACCATGCCAGGAATGCATGCCGCACATTCTCCTCCGTCATCCAACCGTTCGCCTGGTGCGCGCGCCGGACCTCCGTAGCGAGTTGGGCGTACTCCTCTTCGTTCAACCCACTGGCATGGCCGGGCCACGCTTCATTTCGGCCGACCAGGCCCATCACATTCCCCAATTGGGAAAGGGCGGCGATACGGTTCTGCAAGGTCACGGTGGTCCGGTCGATGGTCTTCATGTGAACATTGGTCGGGGCTATCTTTGCCACCGCTCCCACGGAACCTGCGGACCTTTACGTTCTGCGATCATCCCGGTGAGGGCCCAAAAGTAGACCGTACCACCATGGCGATCATGATCACCGAGGAATGCATCAACTGTGGTGCTTGCGAACCGGAATGCCCGAACAACGCCATCTATGAAGGGGGCGCAGAATGGCGGCTGGCAGATGGCACTTCCTTGCACGGTCCCATGACCACCCCGATGGGCACCAGCCTCGACGCCGACGCGGCCAACGCGCCCAAGACCATGGACGTCTATTACATCGTCACCGACAAGTGTACCGAGTGTACGGGCTTCCATGACGAGCCGCAGTGCGCCGCTGTTTGCCCCGTCGATTGCTGTGTGGACGACCCGGACTTCAGGGAAACCAAGGAGCAGTTGATGGCGAAGAAGGAATTCATGCACCTGTAGGAATGTGGAAAGGTGCATGGGTGGAAAGGTGAAAGGGTGCGGTCCATTCTTCCCCGGCACGGAATTCGGGTAATAGCCGCCTAGCGCCCGCGTTCAACCAACATGTCCACCCTTCGATCTTTCCTTTTCGCGATAGGCTTGATCGCCGGGCAACTGTTCTCCCAGGATGGAACGCAGGCCCGCGTCGGGTCCAGCCTGAGGGCTATCGGAAATGCACCCAACGACCAAGTCCAGGACAGTATCAACGCGCTGATCAAGCAGGACCTCCGCACTCTCCTGGCTGCCGATGGCGCTTTGACGGCAGACTTCAAGGACCTTCCCATGACCCGGGTGGATGCTCCGGACGGCACTTTCCGGCTTTTCACGTGGAACCTTCCGCGCAACGACGGACACCATTTGTTCGAAGGCTTCCTGCTCGTGAAGACCTCCAAGGGGCAGGTCCTTTTTGAACTGCGGGACATGACCGCGAACATCCCTGCTGCTGAAGTCCCTGAACTTGGCCCGGACCGCTGGTACGGTGCCTTGTACTATGACGTGATCCCGGTCACCAAGGGTTCGAGGACCTATTACACCCTTTTAGGCTGGAAGGGCTACAGCAGAGCCGAGACCCGCAAGGTGATCGAGGTGTTGAGCTTCAAGAACGGTAAGCCGCGCTTCGGTGCCCCGCTCTTTGGCAAAGGCAAGCTGAAGGCGATGCGCAAGGTCTACGGCTATGCATTCCAGGCCACGATGACCTTGCGCTACGACCCCACGATCGAAGGGATCGTGATGGACCACCTGTCCCCGTCACGGGCCGATATGGCAGGCCAACCGGCCTATTATGGGCCCGACATGACGCACGACGCGTACTTCTGGCACAAAGGCGAATGGTGGTTCGGACCTGACATCGACCTGCGTGATCCCGGCAAGGTCGCCAAACCGTTCAAGGCCCCGCCGAAGCCATAGTGGATCCAACCGCGGATCGTGTAAGATCCCCGGTTCGTTCACTTGTGCCTTGGCACCGGCGGTTACCTTTGCCGCGCGCGAATTCCAATAACCGCGCCCTGGCAATGAGCACCGCCACCAACCTGAAGATCCACAATTTCAGTGCAGGACCGTGCATCCTTCCGCAGGAGGTCTTGCAGAAGGCCGCAGAGTCCGTCATCGACTATGAGGGGACAGGTCTCTCGATCATTGAGATGAGCCACCGGAGCAAGCCCTTCGAGGCGGTGATGGTGAGGGCCCAGTCACTGGTGAAGGAATTGTTGGGCGCCCCGGACCATTATGGCGTGGTTTTCCTCGGTGGAGGAGCCAGCCTCGGCTTCCACATGGTGCCCTTGAACTACATGAGGACCGGCGGCAAAGCGGCGTATGCCAACACCGGGGAATGGGCCTCGCGCGCAGTGAAAGAAAGCAAGCTCGTTGGCGAGACCATCGTCGTTGCCAGCAGCGAGGACAAGAACTTCAGCTATATCCCCAAGGGCTTTGCCATCCCTTCGGATGCCGACTATTTCCACTTTACCAGCAACAACACCATCTTCGGAACACAGTACAAACAGTTCCCGAAGAGCCCCGTACCGGTGGTCTGCGACATGAGCAGCGACATCTTCAGCCGTCCGGTGAACGTGGCGGACTTCGCCCTGATCTATGGCGGCGCACAGAAGAACATGGGGCCTGCGGGAGCTACCGTATACCTGATGGATCCTGAGCGGCTCGGCCGGACCGGACGCAAGCTCAGCCCTATGCTGGACTTGAAGAACCACGCCGACAAGGAGAGCATGTACAACACGCCGCCGGTCTTCGCGGTATACGTAAGCATGCTGACCATGGAATGGATGAAGCGCATGGGTGGTGTGGCCGAAATGGAGAAACGCAATGCCGCAAAAGCGAAGCTGCTCTATGACGCCGTGGACCGCCTCCCGATGTTCAGGGGCACGACCGCTGTGGAAGACCGCAGCGTGATGAACCCGACGTTCGTGATGAACGATGCCGCCATGGAGCCGGCCTTCGACGCTCTGTGGAAGGAGGCGGGGATCAGTGGTATTCGTGGACACCGCAGTGTGGGCGGCTACCGGGCCAGCATGTACAACGCACTGCCGATCGAGAGCGTCCAGGTGCTCGTGGATGTGATGGAGGAATTCGCCAAAAAGAACGGATAGAACGATGCGTGTACACGCCAACGACGGCATTTCCGCACAGGCCAAGAAGAGCTTGCAGGAGGAAGGCTTCAAAGTGACCACGGACCATGTTCCTCAGGAGCAGTTGGCCGACTACCTGAACAAGGAACTGGTGGATGTCCTCCTGGTCCGCAGCGCAACCAAAGTGCGCCGCGACCTCATCGACGCCTGCCCAACGGTCAAATTGATCGGACGGGGCGGTGTCGGGCTCGATAACATCGACGTGGCCTATGCCAAGGACAAGGGACTTCCGGTGATCAATACACCGGCCTCTTCCAGCATCAGCGTTGCCGAGCTGGTCATGGCGCACTTGTTCACGTTGATGCGCAACCTGCACAAGTCCAATCGCCGGATGCCCGATGAGGGCAGGACCAAATTCAAGGAGCTCAAGAAAGAGTACGAGAAGGGCTATGAGGTGCGTGGGAAAACGCTCGGGGTGATCGGCTTCGGACGGATCGGCCAATGGACCGCGCGGTATGCCCTCGGTTGCGGGATGCGTGTGGTCTACGTGGACAGCCATGCCACGACGGAAGCGATCGAGGTGGAGGTCGGTGGCCAATCCGTGCGCGTTCCGGTGAAAATGGTGACGCTCCCCGAGCTGCTCGCCCAGGCTGATGCGATCACGCTGCACGTCCCAGCACAGAAGGACGGTCGTGCCCTGCTCGGTGCCGCCGAACTGGCGCAAGTGAAACCCGGGGTGGTCCTGGTGAATACGGCGCGCGGCGGCAGCATCGATGAAGATGCCTTGTTGAAGGCTCTCCACGAAGGACGCGTCCGCGGCGCCGCGTTGGACGTGTTCGAAGGAGAACCCGAGCCCCGTGCCGAACTGATAGCCCATCCGGGCTTGAGCCTGAGCCCCCACATCGGCGCTGCCACCGCCGAAGCCCAAGGCCGTGTGGGTGATGAACTTGCCGATCAGATCATCGCCTGGCGTTCCACGGTGGATGTGAGCTGATGGTCCATTTCCGGCCCTTCCGCGCCTGGCGTCCCGTCCCCGACAAGGCCCACCTTGTCGCCAGCCGCAGCTATGTGAGCTATAGCGATGAAAAGATGCGCGAGAAGCTGCTCGGCAATCCGTTCTCGTTCCTTCATGTGATCCATCCCGATCACGGGAGCACGGAGCATCTCGGCAGAGCCCAACGTTTTGGCAACGTACGCCGGAAGTGGAACGAATTCGTAGGCGAAGGGTGGTACTTGCGGGACGAACGCCCGTGCATCTACGCGTACGAGCAAAGCCGACCAGGCGTGCTTTCGCGTGGTGTGATCGGTGCGGTATCCGTCGGTGATTATCGGGGTGGTCGGATCAAGGTCCACGAACACACCCTTCAACAGCGCGAGGAACTCTTCAAGGACTACCTGAACGCGACCGGCATCAATGCCGAACCTGTACTGCTGGCCGCGCCGGGGACCAGTGGTTTGGACAATGCGCTGGAGCGCGTGTGGTCCACGCTGCACACGTACGACTTCAGCACAACGGACCGTGTGCGGCATCGCGTTTGGGCCGTGCACGACCCCGCAGTCATAGCTGCGGTCTCCGCCAGCTTCGCCACCATGGATGCGCTGTACATCGCTGACGGTCACCATCGCCTGGCCAGCAGTGCCCGCTTGGCCGAGAGCACCGGTGCCTTTGCTGATGCGCCGAAGGCCTGGAGCCTTGCCTTCGTCGTGCCACAGGAGCACCTGCACATCCACAATTTCGACCGCGCCGTTACCAGTTTGGGCGGTATGGATACCGATGAATTCCTGGATGCCTTGCGCAGGGTCGGTAAGTTGGTCGCGTTGCGCGCCATGCCCGAAGCCCCTCCACAGCACGCCGAGGTCCATGTTTGCTCGCGCAAGGGCTGGTTCACGCTCTCCCTCCCCACCCCCGACCAGAATGCCGATGCCGCGGACCGGCTCGATGCTTCCGTGCTGAGCGAGGCGGTCCTGGATCCGGTGCTCGGGATCCATGATCTTCGCACCGACCCACATGTGAAATTCGTTCCTGGTACGCTCGGCCTCGGTGAATTGGAGCGCTTGGTGAAGAGCGGGGAGGCGGCGGCGGCATTCGGCCTGCGTCCGGTGAGTTTCGCCGAGCTCCAGGCCGTGGCCGACTCCGGAGGCTGCATGCCCCCCAAGAGCACCTATATCGAGCCGAAATTGCGCAGCGGGCTCACGGTGTATTCCCTGGAGGACCTTTAGTCGACCGAAAGCCATCATGGACCTTGTTGCGCTGGCCCAACGATACGCGCAGGTGAAGGCTACGATCCCTTCACACGTGAAACTCGTTGCCGTGAGCAAGACGCGGACGGTGGCTGAGATACAGGCGCTCTATGACCTGGGCCACCGTGCATTCGGCGAAAACTACCCGCAAGAGTTGAGGGAAAAGCAGCCGCTTCTGCCTGCGGACATCGAGTGGCACTTCATCGGCCACCTGCAGACGAACAAGGTGAAGTACATCCTCCCCAGTGATCGCGACACCGCACTCACGCACCTGATCCACGGTGTGGACGGTCCCAAATTGCTGGATGAATTGGATAAACGCGCGGTCGCTGGCCAGCGGATCCAGGATGTGCTCCTCCAAGTCCACATCGCGAAGGAAGCGGCCAAGCATGGCCTGGCGCCCGACGAGGTAGCGGAACTGCTGGAGGCCGGACGTGCCGGGCGTTGGCCCCATGTCCGCATACGAGGCCTCATGGGCATGGCCTCCAATACCGAAGATCGCGAGCGGGTGCGGCAGGAATTCCACGGGTTGGCCGAAATGTTCCATGGGCTGCGGCGCGCCCAGGATCCCGCATTGTTCACCGAGTTGAGCATGGGCATGAGCGGCGATGCCGATCTGGCCATCGCAGAAGGCAGCACCCTGGTCCGGATCGGAACCGCGATCTTCGGTGAAAGAAGCTACGAATGAAGGGTTTGACCGGTCAGAAGGCAACTTCCGATCCACGAGCCGTCTTTCTCTCGTAACTTAGGCCGACTTTCCGCCAATGATACGATCGGTACTTCTCCTTTCGGCCTTAGCGGTTGCAAGTTCGGTCTGCGCCCAACGGCACCTCGAGGTGGGTGTGAGCGCCGGGGTTACCCATTACTACGGTGATCTAGGCAACATCGATGGCCCCGTGCAGTGGAACAGCGCGCGGCCGGCAATGACCATCTCCTTCCGGGATTTCCTGAACAACAAGAAACGTTACGTAACGCGTTCGATCACCACGGAGGCCCGGCTTAGCTGGTACCGCATCGGGTACGACGAAACCGCCCCGATCAAGGGTACGGAGGTCAAGGACCTGAAGAATTACAAACGTGGCCTAAGCTTTCGCAACGATCTCGTGGGAGCCTCCGGTCATTTGGTGCTGAACGCGTATCGCGAGCCGTTCACCCCGCTCTTCCAGCAACGGTTCTTCATGTACTTCCACATCGGCCTGGGGATCTACCATGGCAGGCCCAAGGCCGATCTCTTCCGGGGCGAACAGGACCCTGCGAACAAATACTATTTCTGGGAAGATGGCACCGTGCGCGATGCTCCGCGTAAGACACCCGGCGCCAATGTGGTGGAGCGCGATGGGAAGTTCGAGACCGATCTGTACAGCTGGCTCACCGAAGGGGGCGCTGGCGCTGGCGATCCGACACGTACACAGCGCTTTTCTCCATGGCACGTAGGTGTTCCCATGGGCGCTGGATTGCGCGTCATGGCAACCCGCAAGTGGAGCATAGGACTGGAGTATTGCTACCTCATGTTCATGACCGACATGCTGGACGATGTGAGCGACCGGTACGCCACGTACGAGGAGATCGATGCGGCTTATGAAAGTGCCGTCGACCAGGACCTGGCCCGCTACATAAGCGACCCCACCGGTTGGGGTACTTCCGGCGAGGTGGACCTTCGCGCGAGTCCGCGCGGGAATCCGGCCCTGCTGGATTCGTTCAGCTACCTCAGCCTGGAGGTCTCGTACAAGTTCAAGCGGAGCCCGATGAGGAGGAGCTATATGAGCCTCTAGCGTTCCGCCCAACGAGCACCATCAAGCCATTCCTAACAGGTCGGTCCGGATCGATACGCGATGAGTTCCACCAAGAACATGGACCTCGCGTTCGCCGCGTTGTTGAGCAAGGACGCCGATCAGGTGTTGACGGCATTGGCGCGGATCGAAAAAGGGGGTGACGCGCGAGCCATCCGTCCACTTCTGCATGCGCTTGCCACCACCCAGGAGGACCATATACGGCAGCGCATCACCAAGCTCCTGAACGAGGTGAAGGTGATGAATGCGACGGACGAATTGTTGCTGGCCCTTGACGAACCAGCGCTGGCTTCCGTGCGAGTGACGGTCCTTTCCGTCTTCTGGAACGCCGGTCTGGACGTGCGTGATCATCTGGACCGCTTCGTGACGATCGCCCTGGATGGAAATGGGGAGGAGTGCTTTGAATGCCTCACGGTGATCGAGAACCAGGAGATCTGGCCCGAAAGAGCGACGCGTTCGGCGGCGGCCCGGGTAAGGAAAGCCTTGCCCGATGAAGGGAACTCGTACAAAGCTTCCCTCTTGAACGATCTGCTGGCCGTGCTCGAATATCGCCTCGGAACGGACGAGGGTCAATGAACCCTGCCGAGGACCCATCCATCCGGATGGATCACCAGCTCGTCCACGCCTTGTTGTCCTGCACGCTGCCAGTTGATGGCGGGGGCCAGTCCCTCCCACTGTTCTTCGAGATTGGTCGGACGGACCAGGATCAACGAGCCAGGTTCGAACCGATCGATCACGCCATACCACAGTTCGGTGACCTGGACATCGGGGCAGTAGGTGTTCAGTGCGCCGCCCATTCCATGCGTATAGACCCGTGATGGTGGCAGGGCATTCACTTCGGCGGCCAGATCACGCTCCACAGCGGCCTGATGAGCGAAGGGCGCCATGGCACGCACGAAAAGCACAGTTTGCGCCAACAGAACAAGCGCGACCGCCCAGGAAAGACGCACCCCCTTTTCCTGCAACCACACCAAAGCCCGCTCGAAAGCCGGATACAGGAGAACTGCAACAAAAGGCTGGGCCAGGACCAGCATCCGGAAGTTCTGGAAGGGCATCCCACCGATGAACAAGAGATAACAGACAAGCAGGAACGCGGCGATGCGGGCATGGGCCGGTCGCAGGTCCGAACGGCGGAAGAAAGGCAACAGACCGAGGCCCATGAGCAGGAAACCCGGATGACCTGCCACGCACACCACGTAAGCAATGTTCGGAACGGTGTAGTGCAGGTCGCCATCATCCAAGCGGAAATCGCGGCGTACCAGGTTCAATGGCGACCACTCACCCAATGGTGAGCGCATGAGGGTTTGCCAAACCTCGCTGAAGGGGATGATCAGGAGAACTGCCGCACAACAGACGGCTGTAACCCCTCCGATCACCGACCATCGACCTGCGCGCCCCTTTCGCTCGCCGTGGACAACGATCACGGCCAGAGCCATCAACATCGGAGCCACCGCAATTCGGACCATCATCGCCAGAGCAGCGGCCCCCAGTGCGAGGACGAGCCACTTCATCTTCCTGTCCAACCACCAACGCACCGCACACACGTAAGCCATGAAGGCGAGTACGGCGGAAGGCACGTCGGTCATCACCATCAGCGAATAGCGCAGGAGGAAGGGCGATGACCCGAGCGCCAGCAGGACGAAGAGATCGATCGATCCGGAACCCGGGAATGTCCTGCGTAGCAAGCCTCTTACGAGCAACAACAACCCGAGCATGCAAACCGCCGAAATGGCCTGAAGGGCGATGTGTTCGGAGCCCATGATCCTGCCGAGCAGCGCCCCGGCTATGGGATATCCGTGCGGATGCTCCACCATCACGGGTCGCGGTGCGCCATCCATCCAAGCGGTCCACGTCCTGGCGATCCGCAGGTAGTCGTGGGTATCCTGTCCGTTCAGCCCATGGTATCCGGCCAACGAGGCCCCTACGATCGCCACGACCAACGGCAATGGAAGGGACCACGCATTCCTCCAAGATCGATCTCCCATCACGGCCCCAATGTAACGGTGGCTTTCCATGGACCGAAGGTGCAGTGTGTGTTGGCGACCCGGTCCCTATCTTCACTTCAAGAACATCACGTGGAAATGCCGACAATGGACCACATCCTCCCGATCACTGAGGCGGCCGGAAGGTGCGGTTGGAAGAACAAGGAAGAGATCCCTTCAGCGCCAAACTTGCAGCTTCCCGTGAACCGGGCGAACGGTGCGCTGGAGGACTGCAACGCAGAGACCTCTTGCGCTTTCATACGTTCCACTGGCATATTCAGCACGACGCACGATGTCACCCATACGTATGCCTCAGGACCGAACACAACGGCCAAACAGCTAGCACCGGGTCCACATCGGGATCGCTGGTCTCGTGCCAGCACGTGGACGTGGATGACCCCAGGGTAGCCTGAACCGTGCCGGAAAGCCAAGAAGACCAGGTCATGGACCGAACAGAACACACCCGTGCATTCGAGGCCAACCGGGCCGCTTGGAATGCCCGTACACTGTTGCACGTGGTTTCCGAATTCTACGATGTCGAGAGCTTCGTCAGCGGCCGCAATTCACTATCCGCCCTTGAACTCGAATTGTTGGGCGACGTACGCGGTAAGCGGATCCTCCATCTTCAATGCCATTTCGGGCAGGATACGTTGTCCCTCGCGCGGATGGGTGCGGAGGTCACCGGCCTGGACCTGTCGGACACAGCGATCGACGAAGCCCGTAAACTGACCGCGCGGTGCGGCCTCAAAGCAGAATGGGTGATCGGCAACGTGATCGATCACGTTCCGGAACTGGATGGGATCTTCGATATCGTCTTCACGAGCTTCGGCACGGTCGGCTGGTTGCCCGACCTGAAGCCTTGGGCGGCGAACATCCAACGCTATTTGAAGCCTGGTGGGCGTTTCGTGTTCGTGGAGTTCCATCCCGTCCTCTGGATGTACGACAACGATTTCACCCATCCGGCCTACTCCTATTTCAACCGCGAGCGGATCGTGGAGGAAGAACAAGGGAGTTATGCCGACCGTTATGCGGAGATCAAGCTCTCCTCCTACTGCTGGAACCACGATCTCGCCGAGGTCCTATCGGCCTTGCTGGATAACGGACTACGCCTCGAACGGATCGTCGAGATCGACGGTTCACCGCATGATTGCTTCAACAACACCGTAAAGGGTGATGACGGCCTTTACCGCATCAAAGGCTTGGAGGGGAAATTGCCCATGGTCTACGGGCTCGTGGCCATGGGCTCGACACACTAGATGGACGGGAAAGGTCCGGCCTTCCCAGCGTTCTACTTCTGTTCCTCCGACGCCTGCTTCATTCCCTCTTCGACCATCTTGTAGAACTCGTCGATCTTGGGCATGATCACGATGCGGGTCCGGCGGTTGGTGCTGCGGTTCTCCGGTGTATCATTCGCGGCCAGCGGTACATATTCCGAGCGGCCGCCAGCGGTGATACGTGCTGGTTCCACGCCGAAATCCTTCTGCAGGACACGCGTGATCGCCACGGCGCGTAGTACGCTAAGGTCCCAGTTGTCCTTGATACATTCCTTACTGACCGGCACGTTGTCCGTGTGACCTTCCACCAAGACCTCCATTTCGGGCTTGGCGTTCACCACGGTGGCCACTTTCGAAAGCACTTCCTTCGCTCGTGGTGAAATGCTGGTGCTGCCACTGGTGAAGACCATCTTATCGCTGAGGGAGATGAACACCACGCTCTTCTCCACGTTCACGGTGACATCCGTGTCGTTGAGGTTGCCCAAGGAGCTCTTAAGGCTCACCACGAGCGCGAGGGTGATGGAGTCCTGCTTTGTCATGGCATCGCGCAGGTTGCGGATCTGCAGGTCCTTCTCCCTGATGCTCTCCAAGGACTTCTCCAGGTTCTCGGCTTCTTTGGCGGACAGGGTGGCCATATTGCCCACGTTGTTCAAAAGCGCCTGGTTGGTCACGCTCATCTCGCTCACCTGTTGTTTCAGGTGCTCGTTGCTCGTTTCCAACGTTGCGATGCGGGTGTCGGCTGCGGCCTTGCCGTTCTTGCAATCCTCCAGCGCACGGTTCGCCTCGTCCAACTTACTGTTCAAGGTCTCATTGGATGCCTGTATCGCCGCGTATTTCTTCTTGGATACGCAGGAAGAAAGGAGGAGCACCAGGCTCAAGGAACAAAGGATCGCACGTTTCATGTCAGCGTCTTTTCAGAAATGATGAGCCGAAGGTAGCCGGGGAAAGGACATTCCCTCACCGCCCATCCACAACATGCTGTTCGCCGAGCAGGCCACCCACCGCTCAGTTCCGATCCGGCCAGCGCGGTACTTTGTCTGCCGCCACACGTTCCGGCGGACCCCGCATGGCCCTCAGTCGCTTCTGGACCTTCATGCTCATCCTCAGCATCGGCTATGTGCTGGTGATGCTCGGCCTTGGCCGCCACTACAGCCTGGGCAGCTTGATCAACGGAAAACAGGGGGAAATGCTCGTCGTCGGGGAAACGGATACGACAATGATCCCCGGCAGCGCGCTGGTGGCCGCCATCCGCAGTGCGGATCTCGGTGCCGTGCAACGCGGGGATACGCTCTTCACCTTGAACAAGAGCGGCGCTTTGGTCGCCAACGTCGGAACACAGCCAGCGGACGGCCTGTTCGCCACCTGCCGAAACACGATCACCGATCTGTGGCTGCCTTTGATCGGCTACCTCACTTTCTTCTGTGGCCTGCTCAACCTCTTGATCGATTCGCGTGCCATGGAAAAGGTGGCCCGTTTCCTGTCACCCGTCTTCCATCGGGTTTTCCCCGAACTCCGCAAGGGTCATCCTGCGTATGGCTTCATGACCTTGAACTTCGCAGCGAATTTCCTTGGCCTGGACAGCGCTGCCACCCCCTTCGGCTTGAAAGCCATGGAGAGCATGCAGGAGGACAATCCGACGAAGGAACGAGCGACGAACAGTCAGATCATGTTCCTGTGCCTGCACGCGGCGGGTTTGACGTTGCTACCGACGAGCATCATCGGATATCGCGCTGCGCAGGGGGCCGCGAATCCGGCCGACATCATGGTGCCATGCATCATCACTTCGTTCGTGGGAACGCTCGTTGCCCTGTTCCTGGTCTCGGCGAAGCAGCGGATTAACCTCTTCAATGTTCCGGTCATGGGCGCTGTCCTGGGCATCAGCGTGGTGATCGGCGGCCTGATGGCCTACATCACCAGCCTCACCGGCGTTGGCAAGTTCCATTTCACCGACAACCTGAGCAACGGCATGCTGCTCACCATCATCGGACTTATCGTGGCCTACGCCTTCCTAGTGGAGAAGTACTTCACGGAGAAAGGCACCAACCTGTTCGATAGTTTCGTACACGGGGCGAAGGATGGTTTCACCACGGGGCTGCGCGTGCTGCCATACATGCTGGCGATGCTCGCGGCCCTGAGCATCTTCCGCAACAGCGGTTTGATGGGGATCGTGATGGACGGCCTTTCCTGGACGCTGGCCTTGGTCGGCGTGGACCAACGGGTTATCGACGCGATCCCGGTGGCCCTGATGAGGCCCTTCAGCGCAGGTGGATCGCGTGGCTTCATGCTCGATGCCATGAAGACCTACGGTGCCGACAGCCTCACGGGCCAATTGAGCTGTCTGTTCCAAGGTGCCGCTGAGACCACGTTCTATGTCGTGGCGCTCTACTTCGGCAGCGTTAACGTGAAGGACAGCCGGTACACGCTCGGTATCATGCTCCTGGCGGACCTGGCCTGCGTGATCACGGCGGTGTTCGTGTGCAGACTATACTTCTAGCGCGGTCCTGTTCGATACTATCCATCGGGTTCCGTGAACATCCGGCGGCGATTGCGATCTTCGCGCCCCCATGGCAAAGACCTTGAAGATAGCCAAGCGACGTTCCAAGATCCACGGTAGCGGTGTGGTCGCAACAGCCCCCATCCGCAAAGGCGAGCATATCGTCGAATACAAAGGCAAGATCGTCACCCATGCGGAGGCCGACCGCGATCATCGTGGCGACCTAGGCACGGGGCACACTTTCCTGTTCACCTTGAACGAGGACTGGATCATCAACGCGAACATCCGCGGCAACATCGCAAAGTGGATCAACTGCAGCTGCGACCCTAACGCGGAAGCCTTCGTGCACGAGCACAAGGGCAAGAACAGGGACCCACGCAAGGACAAGGTGATCATCGAAGCCCGTCGCGCCATCAAACCCGGCGATGAGATCACGTACGATTACGGGTTCGAATTCGACGTGCCCTACACCAAGGAACTTTTGAAGACCTGGGCCTGCCATTGCTCTTCACCAAAGTGCCGCGGTACGATGCTGAACGGCAAGAAACTGCGCGCATTCGTCAAAGCCAACCCCGATTGGAACAAGTAGTTCCTGTCCCAGGGACAGGGCCTATAGGACCAGCCCGTGCTCCCGCCCCTGCCACCTGATCCCTGACCCTTGGCACGCCCTTTGTCCTGTCACTCCCCGAGTACCTTCGCGGCACCATGAAAAACACCCTGCTCCTACTTGCATCGCTGATCTTCCTGGCCGGACCCATTTCCGCACAGGATGACGCCCGCAGCAAAGCCATCATCGATAAGCTCATGGCCAAGTCCAAGGCGTGGACCAGCTTCGAGGCCGATTTCAGCAGTCGATTGCAGAACACCAAGGACAAGCTGGATGTGAAGCAAGAGGGCAACATGAAGGTGAAGGGCAAGAAATTCCGCTTGGTGCTGGACAAGAACACCATCATCAACGACGGGACCACGCTCTACACCTACAACAAGGAGAGCAATGAGGTCAACCTGAGCGACCCCGCTGAGATGGACCAGGAACTGGACCCGAGCAAGCTCTTCTCGCAGTATGAGAAAGGCTTCAAGAGCTCGTTTGTCGAGGAGAAGGCCGATGCTGCCGGTGTGATGACCCAGGTGATCAAGCTGTTCCCGCTGGAGCCGGCCAAGAAAGCGTTCCATACCGTGATCATCACCATCGACAAGGCAAAGGTCGAGCCGAAGGCGATCCAAGTGCTTTACAAGGACGGCAATACGGTGAACTACACCTTGAAGAAATTCACCGCCAATCCTGAACTGGCCGATGCGCTGTTCGTCTTCGACAAGGCCAAGTTCCCGGGCGTGGAAGTGAACGACATGCGTTGATCCCACCAGGACCGGACGATCGGTTCCTGCCACAAGTGCCCCCACGTTGTCCTTCCCGCGAATACGGGGGGCCGTGGGGGCATGATGCTTTCCGGCCGGAACCTGCGTTACATCTTCTCATCCAAAGCATTCATCGGCCATGAGCTTCCGCTACCTTCCCTTCCTACTCCTGGCAACCCATGGGTATGCCCAACCCCGGGTGATCCACATCGTGGTCGCCTTGTGCGACAACCAGTACCAAGGCATCGTCAAGGTACCCGCCGGTATCGGGAACGGCCAGAAGCCAAGTACGAACCTTTACTGGGGTTGCGGTTACGGTGTGAAGACGCACTTCGACCGCTCAGCGGAGTGGGTCCGCGTCGCCTGCCCGAAGCCGGAAGTGGCGCACATTCTTGACCGCGCTGTATGGAAACACAAGGACAGTGCCGTCCACATCGTCGCCGATGCCTACGATGGACGGAACATCCGCGAGGCGACCGAAGATCTCTTGCGCTATGCCAGCGGCGCAAGCCCGATGAAGATCATCCTGGAAGACAAGACCCTCAACGCCGGCGGCGGCGCTGACCTGATCGCTTATGTGGGGCATGATGGCCTCATGGACTTCGCCTTGGACAAGGAATTCCCCGCCACCGATCGGCGTGAACGTGCGACGATCATCCTGGCCTGCATCAGCAAGCGCTATTTCGCACCAAGCCTGCAGAGGACCGGCGCGTACCCGCTTCTTTGGACGACCGGTTTGATGGCACCCGAAGCTTACACCTTGAAGGCGGCTTTGAACGGATGGGTAGCCCGGGAGAGCAATGGAGCGATCCGGGAACGCGCGGCGAAAGCCTATGACCAATACCAGCACTGCGGGATCAACGGAGCGCGGCGCCTGCTCGTTACCGGCTGGTAGCCTGCCCGGCTTGTCCTGTCAGGTGCACGTAGTCCTGCAACACCGCTCGCAGGAACTCCTCGGGCGACAGACCGGATCCCGTGTTCCCGATGGCAAGGCTCACTTTCTCGGCCATCTCCCGCAATAGTTCGGAACGGTTGCCCACCTTGAAGTTGTTCAGCACCTCCTTGATCAGCGCAGCTTGTGCATCGTTCAACCGCACTGACTCGGGGAACCGTACTTGATGTTGCGGCTTCACGTCCGTCATCAGGGTGTCCTGCAAGCGCAAGCGTGGCTTCAGCGATACCACCGTGGTTCCAGCTGCGAGATCCCCCAGGCGCTGCCCCTTCCCGTTGATCAGGATCACGACAAGGCCGACATAATAGAACCCATCGATCGGGCGAAGGACCCAGCGCAGCAGGTATTGACCGATGCGCGGTTGGCCACCATCGACACGGGAAACCCGGATCTTGCGTGCCCTTTTGCCGATGCTCTGGCCATCCATGGTGATCTCGCACACCAAATGGTAGAACAGGTAAGGGATCAACGCCAGCACGACCAGAATACCGATGGCGATGCCGCTCGGGTCGTTATCGATGGAGATGATGACGAGGATGGCAAGGAAGATAAGCCAAGCCCCCAGCACAAGCGCGTCGAAGATGTAGGCCACGATGCGGTCGCCCAAGCTGGCGATCTCGTGCTGCACCACGACGTTCTGGGCGGTCTCTATTCCGATGGTCTGCATGTGAGCGATCCTTCTTGTCGATCCGGGCGGAAAAATAAGCGGTTGCAAAGGTCCTTTCCGTCCAATGGTCCGTTCCGGTCGCGTGACCGACCAGCGATCCAGCGGTCAATGTCCGACTACGACCTCGTCCGTATGTTTGGCCTAGCATGCGCGAGGCCGCTTTCATCCAACGCAACCAAGCCAAATGGCAGCGGCTTGAACAGGTGATCCAGGGTTTGGACGGACTGAGCGGGGACGAGACCAGCAGCTTGTACATCGAACTGAACGACGACCTCTCCTATGCGCGGACGTTCTATCCGAAGAGCAACATCCCCGTATACCTGAACGGGCTGGCGTCGCGCTTGCATCAACATATCTACCGGAACCAACGCGTTCCCCGGGGGCGCTTCATCTCCTTCTGGCGGGAAGAGGTGCCGTTGGCTATGGCAGCGACCCGCAAGCAATTGGCGCTTTCGTTCTTCGTGTTCGCCCTCTTCGCCGTGATCGGTGCCCTCTCTGCGAAGTACGATGAGAGCTTCACGCGGCTGATCATGGGTGATGGCTACGTTGACATGACGCTGGAGAACATCCGCAAAGGCGAGCCCATGGCGGTGTATGGTGGAAGCGAAGAAGGCTGGATGTTCCTGGGTATCACCGTCAACAATGTTCGCGTGGCCTTGTTGTGCTTCGCCGCAGGCCTGCTCGCCTCGTTCGGAACGGGCCTGTTGCTCATGTACAACGGTATCATGGTGGGCGCATTCCAGTACTTCTTCCACCAGCAGGGCGTGCTGCGGGAAAGCTTGCTCACGATCTGGGTCCACGGAACGTTGGAGATATCGGCCATCATCATCGCCGGCGCGGCAGGATTCGCCTTGGGCAATGGCTTCCTTTTCCCGGGGACCTATACCCGTGGAGTGAGCTTCCGGCACGGCGCACGGCTGGGGTTGAAAGTGGTGATCGGCCTCGTCCCGATCTTCATTATCGCCGGTTTCCTGGAATCGTTCGTCACACGCCATGCGCTGGAGATGCCGTCCTACGCTTCATTGGCCATCATCGGTCTTTCGCTCACCTTCGTGATCCTCTACTTCGTCATCCTACCCTACCATGCAGAACGTCGTTCCCGTCCAGTTGAGCCAGGTCCGTGATTTCGGCCAACTCATCAGCACCACTTTCGTTTTCCTGAAACAGAACTGGAAGCCCCTGGCCCGTGCGATAGCCGTGGTCTGCCTGCCTTTCGCGGTGATCGGTGGATTCCTGAGCGGTGGTACCATGGCGGGGTTCCAGGAATTGCAATTAACGCAGCCCGATGACCCGTTCGCAGCGCTGAACGCGTTGGGAACGGGCATGCTCTTCGCCATACCTGGATTCCTCCTCCTCATGTTCGGTTACCTCTTGCTGATCTCCATGGTGCATGAGTACCTGCGCGCTTATCACCTTGGTGAGCACCATATGATGACGCCAGGCGAGCTCGCCAAACGCGGCTGGTCCCAGATGGGATCGTACTTCGGTGCTGGTTTCCTCATGGGCTTGATCATCGTAGTAGGGTTCGTGTTGTGCATCCTGCCAGGCCTGTACGCTTGGACGGTGCTTTCCCTTTCGATGATGGCCCATGCGATCGAGCGCACCGGCGGTTCCGGGTCCCTGGGCCGCTCGAACAACCTGGTGAAGGCTGATTTCTGGCCGACACTGGGGCTGCTGATCGTCATCGGCTTGATCTCCGGCATGCTGAACTTCATCATCCAGCTGCCCTTTACGATCGTCGGCATGGTCGTGGGCTTCAATACCGCCCTGGAGACCGCACAAGGGAATGTTCCGGGCTTCCCCACATGGTATGGCACCTTCATGTCCATCGCAACAGCGATCCAATGGTGCGGGCAGATGCTGCTCTACCCCATCATGGCCGTATGTATGGGACTGAAGTATTTCTCCCGGGTCGAGGAAACGGAAGGTCTCGGCCTGCGCAGGAAGATGCAAGGCTTCGAGCAAGCCTGAGGCATGTTGCGTCGTTCATACTTGTTGTTGGTGTGGATGTGCTGTGCGGTGGTGGGCTTCGCCCAAGGGACCGACAGCATCGTCCCGCCTCATGGAACGGTCGCTCTCCGTTCGTTCGATGAGGACCGCATCAAGGAACTGAAGGCCGATCCAGCGTTGGACTACGACCGGGACCTGCGACAACTGCCTTCACTCTGGGAAAGGATCAAAGCCTGGCTCTGGGACCGTCTCGATGATATCCTGGGAACGCGAGCAGCCGGTTTCATTTCACAGAACCTGCTGTATGTCCTGGTCTTCGTGATCCTGGTATTCGCCGTGTTCATCCTCAGCAAAGGCGGGTTGCGCCGCGTCTTCCATGGCGCTCCACGTTCCCTGGCGGAAGTGGCGACGGTAAGCGAGGACATCCGCGAAATGGACCTGAACGCACTGATCGCGGAAGCTGAACGGAACGGCGACCTGCGCCGGGCGATCCGCCTGCACTACCTGCTGGTGCTCCGCAAACTGGTCGACCAGGACATCCTGCACTGGAGCCCTGATCACACCGATCGGGACTATATGGCGCAGATCAGGGATCCCGCCCTGCGCGCCCGTTTCACTCAAGTCGCCTTGGTGTTCCAATGGGTATGGTACGGTCATGCGGAAGTCGATCAAGTCCGGTATGACGGTCTGCGCCGGCCCTTCGTTGAATTCGAAACCGTCCCCGTGGCATGACGCGCTTCGAGAAACGGATCCTGTTCGCGCTGGGCCTGTTGATCCTCGGCCTGTCCATCCTTGAGGCCTTGGCGCCCAAGCCGACGGATTGGACCCCCTCCTATTCGCGCTACCACCGCAAGCCTTATGGCGGGCTCTACGTGTTCGAACGGTTGAAGGACCTCTTTCCCGAGGTGCGAACGATCAGTGATCCGCTCTACTCGACCAGCCGCGAACGACACGCGAGCCAGGTGGGCCAGGAAGCGGTGAACCACATCTTCGTGAATTCGCACTTCTCGCCGGACGTGATCAGCACCGACCGCCTGCTGAGCTGGGTGGCGGCCGGGGACAATGCGTTCATTGCTTCCGATGATATCCGAGGACCGATCGCCGACAGCCTCAACCTGGGTATGCGTGTGAAGCCCTGGTATGGTGAGGATGACGTTTCCGACATCCGCTTCATCGGCGATCCGCGCATCGCGGACGGTGCCTTCCGCTTCGGACGGGGCTTCACCGGTGCCTACTTCACCAGCTACGATACGAGCCGAACGCGGTCCCTGGCCGTGGACGGCAGCTCGCATCCCGTACTGCTGGAAATGGTGTGGGGCAAGGGCCGGATCGTGCTGTGCAGCGCTCCTATGGCGATCACGAACTACAACCTGGTGAAGGACCGGAACGCCATGTTCATCGCTGGCGCGCTCAGCGTGCTGCCACCGATCCCCGTGTTCTGGGACGAATCCTACAAAGTGGGGCGTATGGAAGCGCAAACGCCGTTGCGCTACATCCTGTCGCAAACTCCCTTACGCTGGGCGTGGTTCCTCTCCCTGGCACTTGTGGTCCTGTACATCTTCGTCCACGCACGACGCCAACAGCGTGCCGTGCCGGTCGTGGCGCCGCCGCGCAACGCCACACGCGACCTGATGCATACCGTGGGCCGCCTCTACTGGCACAAGCGCGATCACACGGATCTCGCCCGGAAGATGATCGCCCACTTCAAGGAGGATGTGCGCCAACGCACCTATCTGCGCACCTTCGCGTACGATCCCGCGACGATCGACCATCTAGCGACCAAGACCGGCCTTTCCAATGAGGAGGCCGGGCGACGCTTGAACGCCATCGCACAGCGCGAACGGACCGACCGCATCACCGAAAGCGACCTGTTGGAGCTGAGCAACGAACTACACGAATTCAGACAATTGATCCGATGACCCTGCCCGAAGACACAAACCCCTTGGCCGGAGCGCCTATCAGCGCACACGCGGCATACCAACCCTCCCTGCCGTTGACGGAACTGCAACTGGCCGTGGAACGCCTGCGTGGTGAAGTGCGCAAAGTGATCGTTGGCCAGGAGAAGATGGTGGACCTGCTCTTGATCGCGTTGTTGAGCGATGGTCACGTGCTGATCGAAGGTGCGCCGGGCCTGGCAAAAACGCTCACGGCGAAGTTGCTGGCGCGATGCATCCACACCGGCTTCTCGCGCATCCAGTTCACACCGGACCTGATGCCGAGCGACCTCATCGGCACGAGCGTATTCGACCCACGCACCACGGCGTTCGAGTTCCGACCAGGACCGGTATTCAGCAATATCGTGCTCGTTGATGAGATCAATCGCGCCCCGGCAAAGACACAGAGCGCACTGTTCGAGGCCATGGAGGAACGGCAGATCACGGCCGATGGAAAGACCTACCCGCTCGGACGGCCGTTCATGATCGTGGCGACGCAGAACCCGATCGAACAGGAAGGTACCTATCGACTGCCGGAAGCACAGCTGGACCGTTTCTTCTTCAAGCTCACCGTGGAGTACCCGTCACTGGAGGAAGAGGTCGCCATCCTCGATCGCGCCGGTTCGGGTCGCCACTTGTTGAGCGTGGATGCCGTGCAGGCGGTCATGTACGTGGAGGAACTGGAGCGCTCCAGAGCCCTTGTCCAACGGGTGATCTGTGATTCGAAACTGGTCCGTTACATCGCCGCCATCGTCGACCGCACGCGACACGATGGTGCGTTGATGTTGGGCGCTTCGCCAAGGGCATCACTCGCGATCTTCACCGGGGCCAAGGCCCATGCGGCCATTGGTGGTCGTGATTTCGTAACGCCGGAGGATATCCAGGCCATTGCGCCGCATGTCCTGCGCCATCGCGTGCAACTGACACCCGAGCGCGAAATGGAAGGCCTCACACCCGATCAGGTGATCGACCTGCTGGTGAAACAACTGGAAGTGCCGCGCTGATGTTCCCTTTGCGCGCGGTCTTCCTGACCCGGCGGGCCTTTCTGGCCGGTTGGTCGGTCGTGCTCGTGCTCGTCCTAGGCTGGTTCTGGGCACCCGCCTTGATCGCCGGGAAACTGGCCGTTCTTGCCCTTGTCCTCTTGATCGCAGCCGACCTGTACGTTCTTTTCGGTGATCGGACCGGGATCACCGCACAAAGGCGCACGCTGGAGCGCTGGAGCAATGGCGACGTGAACCCTGTTACGATCCAATTGAAGAGCGAATACGGGATCGATATGCGCGTGCGCGTGTTGGATGAACTGCCTTTCCAATTCCAAAAGCGTGACCTGGTGTTCAGTGCTGCCATCCCCGCTTGGGGACGCAGGGAATTCGACTATACCGTAAGGCCCGTGCAGCGCGGTGTTTACCGCTATGGCGCCATTCAAGCCTATGTATCCAGCGATCTCGGCTTCGTCGAACGTCGGTTCAGCCTGGAAGCCGCGAAGGAAGTAGCGGTCTACCCATCCTACCTCCAACTTCGGAAGTATGAGCTGCTCGCCATCAGCGACCGGCTTACCCTGGCGGGTATCAAACGCGTGCGGCGTGTTGCGCAACATGCCGAGTTCGAACGCATCAAGGAATATGTGCCGGGCGATGATCGCCGGACGGTGAACTGGAAGGCCACGGCACGGCGAGGGCGCATGATGGTGAACCAGTACCAGGATGAGCGCGCCCAGCAGGTGTTCGCATTGATCGACACGGGGCGTGTGATGAAGATGCCGTTCGAAGGCCTGAGCCTTTTGGACCATGCGATCAATGCAAGCCTGGTCATCAGCAGTATCGCCATGCGGAAAGAGGACCGTGCCGGGCTGATCACGTTCTCGGACAAGGTCCACGATGTGCTCGCGGCAAGCCGCCAGCGCGGACAGATGCAGAAGATCATGCAGGTGCTCCACGCACAGGGTACGGACCACCGCGAGACCGACATTGAAGCCCTGTTCGGTGCAGTGCGCAGGAATATCCACCAACGAAGCCTGCTGTTGTTGTTCACCAACTTCGAAAGCGTGAACGCCCTGAAGCGCCAACTACCCTATCTGCAAAGGCTCGCGCGGCAGCATCTGGTGGTCCCCATCTTCTTCCTGAACACCGAACTGGACAAGGACCTCAAGCAACGGCCCTCGAACACGGAGGACCTCTACATCCACACGCTGACCGAACGTGCGGTCCATGAGAAACGGCTTATCGCCCGTGAACTGGAACGAAGCGGACTGCCCGCCATCCTTTGTAAACCGGAGGACCTGACGGTGAACGTCATCAACCGCTACCTCCAGATCAAGGCCCGGGGAACATTATAGTCCGAGACATGTTGTTCGGGAACACCGAACTTCACGCCATGTCGACCATCACCGAACGCAGCGTCACAGCAACCCTGGACGGTGCACCCTACGCCACGCGGATCACTACACGGGGCAAGGACCTGATCGCCGATGAACCTGTTGACCATGGAGGGACCGATCTCGGCTTTCGCCCGCACGAGCTCTTCCTGAGCGGCTTGGCGAGTTGCACCGCGATCACCTTGCGGATGTATGCGGACAGGAAGCAATGGTCCGTCCCATCGATCGGGGTGACGGTCTCCATGAAGCGCGAACAGGAAGGCAGCAAGGTGGATACCCATTTGTCCATCCTGGTGGACCTTCCGAAAGACCTCCCTGCCGATCAACGCGACCGACTTTTACAGATCGCCAAGGCCTGTCCGGTCCACCGTACCTTGGAGAACCCCATCCACCTCAGCGCCCGACTGGCACCATGAGCAAGGAACATACCTACACCAACGGCGAGGTCACGATCGTCTGGAAGGCCGACCTCTGCATCCACAGCCGAAAATGTTGGACGGGCCTCGGCGAGGTCTTCAAACCGGGCCAACGTCCTTGGATCGAGCCTGCCGGAGCGAGCACGCAGCGGATCATCGACCAGGTGAAGCGATGCCCAAGCGGAGCCTTGTCCTACAGGATGAACGACGGATCCTCCGAGGCTCCCGAGAGTACCGGAACCGACGTAGGGGGCTAGGTAACGGTCCCCTGCTCAGGAATACCGATCCACCGGTGGACCATAACGGTGCCCCTTGGGGGCCGGGATGATCCGGACGAACTTCGCCGGCCGTAAATGGACACTTGGTATCGCAGCGTTTTCCATGCGCGGGGAATGCGAACCGGCTACCTTTGCACCCGACGATCCCGTCGTGGACCAGACCATGATCCAACAGGACCCCCAACGTGCAGCGCTGAGCCCGGCCCAGAAGGCACGGAGGATCAATATGAACATGGACCTCTATGGGACCTTTGCCGAGATCGGCGTGGGCCAGGAGACCGTGCGCCACTTTTTCCGGGCCGGGGGAGCTTCGCAGACCATCGCGAAAGCGATGAGCGCCTATGACAAGGACTTCAGCAACGCTATCTATGGGGCCGAACCGGGAAACCGGTTCGTTTGCGAGAGCCGATTGATGAACATGCTCAAACACGAGTATGGGCTCATCAACGAACGACTTTCCCGAAAGGACCACCCGACCAAGAAGTTCTTCACGTTCGCCAATACCATCGCTGGAAGCACCTTCGAGCGGCCCCACAGCGGCCACGGCTGGATCGGGGTCCGGTTCCAGACCGCACCGAACGAAGCCACCAATGATGTCATCCTCCACGTGCGTTTGCACGATCCTGACATCAGCCTCCAGCAGGAGAGCATCGGGGTGATGGGGGTGAATTTGCTCCATGGCTGCCTGATCAACCACGCCGACCCGGACGAGATCATGACGGCCCTCTACGACAACGTGAGCCGGCACGTCGTGGAAGTGGACATGATCCAAATGAACGGCCCGGCGTTCAACCACGTCGACAACCGGTTGCTGAGCCTGCAATTGGTGAAGCGTGGATACACCGACGCGGTGCTCTTCGGACCCGACGGCCAAAACCTACAGGCCAGCGAAGCCCTCTACCGCAAGAACATACTGGCCATCCGCGGCAGCTTCCGCCCGGTGACCAAGGTGAACATCGATATGATCATGAACGGCTACAACATGTTCATCAAGGAACAGCGTGTGGACCGTCAGAACCTTCAGGTGCTCTTCGAGATCACGCTGAACAATCTCCGTTCCGACACCGGGGACGTGGATGAGAAGGACTTCATCGATCGCGCCGATATCCTGTGCAGCCTGGGGCAGACCGTATTGATCAGCAACTACCAGGAGTACTACAAGCTCGTGGAGTACTTCAGCCGGTATACCAAGGCGCGTATGGGCGTGATCATGGGTGTGAACAACCTGATCGACGTCTTCGACGAGAAGTACTACCGCCACCTGAACGGCGGCATGCTGGAGGCCTTCGGCATCCTCTTTACACGCGACCTGAAGATCTACGTGTATCCGAGCCGCACGTCGATCAACGAGGAGATCATGACCACCGCGAACATGCCGGTGCATCCGCGACTGAAGCCGTTGTACGACTACCTGCTCTTCAACAAACGGTTGGTGGACATCAATAGTTACGACCCGAACGTGCTCCACATCTTCAGCCGCCAGGTGCTCGACCTGATCCGCGCCGGGAAACCGGGTTGGGAAGATCTGGTACCACCGTACGTGGACAATATGATCAAGGACAATCGGTTGTTCGGCTATGTGCCGATCCCGGCACCGAAGGCCAACGCCTGATCCTTGCACCGTTACCCAGGTCCGGTCCTTGCATTCCAGGACCATGGCACTGCTCTTTCTCCTTCTAATGACCGGTTGCGGAACCGGCGTAGACCAGGGACCAACGCATTCGGTCATTGATGGCACCACCATCAGCACACGGTTCACGCCGCCTGCGGGATTCCAACGATCGGTGCCTCAACCTGGAACATTCGGTGAGTGGCTGGGGAACCTGGACCTGCTTCCCCCGGGAACGCCAGTCGCCCTGTACAATGGCCAGCCGAAGAACAGGCAGGATGTCCATGCGGCGGTGCTCGATGTGCCGGTCGGGAACAAGGACCTGCAGCAATGCGCCGATGCCGTGATGCGGCTACGCGCCGAATACCTCTTCGCACAAGGCCGGTCCGGATCCATCCACTTCAATTTCACCAATGGATTCAAGGCTGAATTCGGTCGTTGGGTGAATGGCGAACGCATACAGGTGCAGGGCAATTCGTGCCATTGGAAAAGAGTGGGAACGACCGGGCGGGACCATGCCGACCTGGACTCCTTCTTGGAGAAGGTCTTCACCTACGCCGGAACGCTCAGCTTGAGCAAGGAACTGACGAGCGCCGGCACCTCGCTTGTTCAGCCGGGCGATGTCTTCATCCATGGCGGGAGTCCGGGGCACGCCGTGATCGTGATGGATGTGGCGTACCACAAGGATGGGCGCCAAGCGTTCCTGATCGCCCAGAGCTACATGCCGGCGCAGCAGATCCATGTGTTGAAGAACACGCACCAGCCGGAACTTGGTGCCTGGTTCATCCTCGGTGATGGCGACAAGCTCCACACACCGGAGTGGACCTTCGATCGGAATGAACGAAAGCGCTGGTAACGCACGGATCCAGCGCTGGACCGCGTTGTCCATAAAACCTGTTCAACGCCATGCACAACGCGTTCCTGCCTCCGCTCGTGTTGCCTCTGTTGTTCACCGGCACCACTTCCTCACCCACTGAAGAACCGCTCTCACGTTCCATTTTGAGCGGTACCCTGGCCATCTCGGGCCAATGCCTCGGTGGCCATACCGCCGAGTGTCTCGTGGTCGAACTGACCAACCGTACGGATCGGCCCATCCGTACCACGATCCCCGCGGGCTGGCTGATGCAGAATGCCGATCCCGAAGCCCAGGACCTGATGATCGTCGACCATCGGACGATTGAATTGGCACCGCACGCCACTCAACGTGTGAATTGCAAGGCTTACTGCGTGGAGAGTTCCGATAGCTCGCCCCAAGCCGGCGTTCAGCTTTACTCCAAGGGGCTCGCACAACCCACCTGGGTGAAATTGGCCGAACACCTTGTCAAGAACAACGTGGACGAGGACGACGTGCAAGCCGCCGTATGGGCCGTCGCGAACGATCACGATATCGCCGCGATCGGTGCGGATGACGTGCAAAAGAACCGGCCCTTGAGGAAATTCGTGGCGGAACTCACCGGTCGCAAGGTGCCATGGTACGGGAAGAACTACGCCCCGCCAACCCAGGAGGGCCGAGTATTCTCCGATGCTCCCACCTCCGTTCACGGCGAGATCGACTTCGCGCTGAACACGAACGGTGTGGTGACGGTGCTGGTCCACGATGCAACAGGCCGGCTGATGCACACCATCGGTAAGGACCGCTACCTCGGCCCCGGCCAATACGGCATGGAGGTGGACCTCACCGTGCAAGGCTGGCCCAAGGGCGAGTACACGATCCAGTTCTTCCTGGACGGCTCGCGGCTGCTGAAGAGGCTGGAGTTCGACGTGTAAGGTCGACCGGCATGGATCGCAGCTAGCTCAGCGTAAGCGATCTTGCGGCCGATGTCGGCCCGGTCCTTCCATCCGAACGCCATGTTCCAAGGCCACAAGGCCGCGGTCTATGCACTCTGTTCAGGAAGCACTACGAACAGCTTCCTGAGCGCAGGAGGCGATGGCATCGTGGTGCAGTGGCGCGTCGACCAGCCGGACAAGGGTGAAGCGCTGGTCAACGTGGGCGAGGCCGTCTTCAGCCTGTGCTTATTGGCAAGAAGGGAACTGCTGGTAATCGGCACTGGCACGGGTCGCTTGCTAGTGATCGACCTACGGACGCGCAACGAGGTACAGGCGATCGCCGCACACACGAAGGGTGTCTTCCGCATCTGCCTGTTGGATCCGAACACGTTGGCCTGCGCGGGCGGTGATGGGACCTTGACCAGCTGGAGCCTGAGCGACGAGCGAATGAAACCGTTGATCCAGTTGCGGCGCATCCCATTGTGCGAAGAGAAACTGCGGGACATCGCGCTTTCGGCGAAAGGTGAACGACTCGTTGTGGCCTGCGGCGATGGGAGTTTGCGCGAGTTGGATCTACCCACCCTGAACGAACGCCAGCGTTTCGAAGGCCACGAAAAAGGCAGCAACTGCGTGGCCTTCCATCCGACGAAACCCGTGCTCATCAGCGGCGGCAAGGACGGACAAGTGAAAGTGTGGCGACCGGATGGCGGCTGCCTGCTCGAATTCGCGGCGCACAAGGGCTCGGTGTATGCTACTTCCATGGACCCTACCGGTCGCTATCTGGCCACGGCCGGTCGGGATGCGTTGCTGAAGGTTTGGGACGCCAACACATTGGGACCGGTCCATCGTTCCACTCGGGAAAGGAGCGCACACACGCATTCGATAAACGCTGTGTTGTGGCTCGGGAAAACGCTGATCACCGCCAGCGATGACCGAACATTGAAAGCATGGGTACCATGAAGGCACCATGGACCACGGGTACCTTGGCAGGGATCGCGCTTGTGCTGGTCGTTTGCAGTTCCAACATCAACTGGGGCAAGGACCATTGGCGCACGGTCATCCAGGCTGATGCCAAGGGCTACTATGCCTATCTCCCGGCCCTCTTCATCTACCACGATGCCAACCTGGGCTTCTTCCATGGGATAGAGAAAGGGACCTATTACGATCCCAACAGGTTCTACGACTATCGCTTCGGCTACAAGGGCAAGGTCGTGGACAAGTACTTCTTGGGAACGGCCGTGGCCCAATTGCCGTTCTTCCTGGCAGCCCATGGCTACGCCGCTGTCACCGGTGGCTTGACCGACGGCTATTCAAAGCCGTACGTGGTCGGGGTAAACCTGGCAGCCGTGGCCTGGGTCCTGTTCGGGCTGTGGTGTATGGCAAGACTGCTGTCAACCTATGAAGTTCCCGATGGATGGATCGCGTTCACGTTGGTCGTCTTCATGTTCGGCACCAACTTGTTCTATTACGCGATCGTGGCACCCGGCATGAGCCATGCTTACAGTTTCGGCCTGTGCACCGCATTCCTGCTGCTCGGTCGGCGGACGATGACCGCTCCTTCGACCGGCAGGATCTTGGCCCTGGGCGCCTTGCTCGGGCTTATCATCTTGATCCGCCCAGTGAATGCGCTGCTCCTATTGGCCTTACCGATCCTTTTGGACGATCGTCCCAGTTGGCCGGACATCAAGAAGGCGTTTACCAGATACTGGACGATCGTATGTGCCAGCGGGCTGTTGGCGATGGCTGTTGCGGCATTGCAATTGCTCTACTATCGGATAGCCACCGGCGATTGGATCGTGTATTCCTACGGCGAAGAAGGATTCCATTGGAGCGATCCGCATGTCCTGGATATCCTCTTCAGCTACCGGAAGGGACTTTTCCTGTACACCCCGGTGTTGTTGCTCGGGTTGGTGGGTTTGCCGTTCCTGTGGAGGCGATCGACTTTCGGAGGGGGCTCCTGGCTGGTCTTCCTCCTGCTTCTTACCTACGTTCTGTCATCGTGGTGGAACTGGTGGTACGGCGGCAGTTTCGGTTCGCGGGTGTTTGTCGAGTACCTGGCCCTTTTTGCCTTACCGGCCGCATTGGCGTTGCAGCATCTGGCTCCCCGTTGGAAGCGGATGTTGATGACCTGCATGGTCCTTTGCATCGTCCTTTGCCAGATCCAGACCTACCAGATGCGGTACTACCAGATCCATTGGGAGGACATGGACAAGGCCCGCTACTGGGACGTGTTCCTGCGCTTGGATCGGATCCCGTGACCGATCAACCCCAGTTGGCCACGTACCAAGGGACCGCCTTGGCCAAACCCTGGCGCAGGTCCGTCAATGGTTCATAGCCGAGCAGTTCCCTCGCTTTACTGATATCGGCCAGCGAATCACGGATATCACCACTGCGCTCCGGGATATGCTCCACCTCTATCCCCGCGATCGCCGGATCCACCAAAGCCAGTTCTTCCCGCAGGACCTTCACCAGGTCCAGCAGGTAGGTCCGTGATCCATACGCCACGTTGAAGACCTCACCGGCACAGCGCGGATCGACGGCCTCAACGGCCTTCACCACGACTTGCGCCACATTGCTCACATAGGTGAAGTCGCGGGATTGCATGCCATCACCATGTATCTGCGGCGATTCGTGCTTGAGGAAGCTGCGGATGAACTTCGGGATCGCAGCGGCATATGGGCCCTCGGGATCCTGCCGTTCACCGAACACGTTGAAGAACCGCAGGCCGATGGTGTGGAAACCATGCAGGCGGTGGTACAAACGGCCGTAGACCTCGTTCGTCAGCTTCGTCACCGCATAGGGCGAAAGTGGCAGACCGATATTCTGCTCCTGCTTGGGCAACTGCTTCGAATCGCCGTAAACGCTGGAACTTGACGCGTAAACGAAACGAGAAATGCCCTCGAGCCGGGCGCACTCCATCATGTTGAGGAAGCCGGTGAGGTTCGTGGCATGCGAGGCCAGCGGGTCCTTGATCGAACGAGGTACGGAACCCAGGGCGGCCAGGTGGACCACAGCATCCACTCCTTCCACGGACTTGGTGCAATCCGCCTCGGAACGGATATCGGCTTGCATGAACGTGAACGCCGACATGCCTTCCAAATGGACGATATTCTCGCGTTTGCTGGTGGCCAGATTGTCCATGCATCGCACGGTATGGCCGGCAGCCAGCAAGGCATCGCAGACGTGGCTACCGATGAAACCCGCACCACCGGTTACGAGGATCACGCGTTGACGGGATGCGGTCATGATGAAGTTGACGTCGGAAAGCGCGGAAGGATGCGTCCAAAAGTAGCAGAGCGTCTTCCGGCAGGGATCAATACCACAGAACGATATCCATGATCAGCCCTTGATCGCGACGCCAAACCAGATGGTGCGCATGCTTTTCGGGACGATGGGCATGATGAGGCCATCGAAACGGGCGATGAGGTCCCTCTGGCCTTCGGAACGACCGAGATTGGCCAGGAAGCCCGTGGTCGCATCATCCAACCGTAAGAAAGGCTTGAAAAGATCGCGGTCCGTATTGACGTCCAGGTAGCGCCAATAGGCATCCCACGCCACGAAGCGCTTCCGCAGCCAACCATGAAGAGCGGTCCCATGCAGGTTCTCCGCAAAAAGCAGCATACCACCCGGCTTCAGCACCCGGTGCATCTCCCTGATCGCCTGCGCTTGGCGCTCTTTGGTGCTCAGCGCACCGATCATGCTCTTGAAAACGACGGCATCGAAGCTGTTATCGGGCTTGGGGATAGAGAGCGTATCGATCGATTCGTAGGTCACGGATCCAGCACGGTCGTGCGCGGCGTGCAGTTCCCTTGCCCGTTCTGTCGGCCCCCGCAGATCACTGCAGACCACGGAACAGCCGTGCTCAGCGAGCATCAAGCTGAGACCTCCGTCGCGCTCACCCAAGGCCAATGCCTGCGGAATCTTGTCGTGCCGCAATGCCATCAGCGCTTTGTGCCACATCGGAAGGGCACGCGACCACGAGCGAACTTCCCATTGGAAATAGTCGTCCAGGAGATCCTTTGATGCTGGCATCCGGCAAAGAAAAGAGGCGGCACGATCGTGCCGCCTCCAACAGGGTCTTTTGCTGGCATCGATGCGTCGCATCGCCAACAGTGTCCGAGATGTCGGACACCTATTTGGCAACTGCGACGGACCTCTTCTCCCGGATCACCGTGATCTTCACCTGACCGGGATAGGTCATTTCGTTCATGATACGGTCGGCGATGCTCATGCTCATCTCATCACTTTGGGCATCCGTGATCCGTTCGCTCTCCACCATCACACGCAGTTCACGGCCGGCTTGGATCGCGAAGGCCTTCGTTACGCCGTTGTAGCTCATTGCGAGGCTTTCCAGGTCCTTGAGGCGCTGGATGTAAGCTTCGGTGGCTTCCCGACGGGCACCGGGGCGGGCACCACTTATGGCGTCACAGGCCTGTATGATGGGTGACAACAAGGTGGTCATCTCGATCTCGTCGTGGTGCGCACCGATGGCGTTGCACACGTCGGGCTTCTCGCCGTACTTCTCGGCCAGCTTCATGCCCAGCAGAGCATGCGGCAATTCAGGTTCTTCATCAGGCACTTTCCCGATATCGTGCAGCAATCCGGCGCGTTTTGCCGCTTTGGGGTTCAAACCCAGCTCGCTGGCCATGATGGCGCTGAGGTTGGCCACCTCGCGGCTGTGTTGAAGCAGGTTCTGTCCGTAGGAACTGCGGTATTTCATGCGGCCCACCATGCGGGTGAGTTCGGCGTGCAGGCCATGGATACCGAGGTCGATGCACGTGCGCTTGCCCACCTCAACGATCTCCTCCTCGAGGTGCTTCTTCGTCTTGGCGACGATCTCCTCGATCCGGGCCGGGTGGATGCGCCCGTCCTTGACCAACTGGTGCAATGCCAATCGGGCCACCTCGCGCCGCACGGCATCGAAGCAGCTCAGAATGATGGCGCCCGGCGTGTCGTCCACGATGATCTCCACACCGGTCATCTCTTCCAACGTGCGGATGTTGCGCCCTTCCCGACCGATGATCCGACCCTTCACGTCGTCGTTCTCGATGTGGAACACGCTCACGCTGTTCTCCACCGCATGTTCCGTCGCGACCCGCTGGATGGTCTGGATCACGATGCGCTTGGCCTCTTTGTTAGCCGTCAACTTCGCCTCTTCCTGAATGTCCTTGATCGTGGACATGGCCGCCGTACGCGCCTCGTCCTTCAGCGAATCCACCAGCTGTTTCTTCGCTTCCTCTGCATTCAAGCCACTGATGTTCTCCAGGAGGTTGACCTGCTTGGCGTGCATCTTTTCGGTCTCTTCCCGGCGGCGCTCCAGGCCTGCGAGCTTTTGCTGCAGATCCTCCTTCAACTTGTCCACCTGCTTCTCCTTGTTGGCGAAGTCCTGCTGCTGGCGGCTGAGCTGTTGTTCGCGCTGCTTGGCCTTCTCCTGGGCCTGGTGCACCCCCTTCTCCCGTTCGCGGATCTCCTTCTCATGCTCTTCCTTCAATTGGAGGAACTTCTCCTTCGCCTGGAGGATCTTCTCCTTCTTGAGTGCCTCCGCTTGTACCTCGGCATCTTTCAGGATGCCGGTACTCCGCTTCTTCATGGCGGCGTTCAGCAAGACGAAAACGACGGCTCCTCCACCGACCAAGCCGGCGAGAACCCCTACCACAATGCTCATCATGTCCATGTCCACTGTATGTTAAGTGGACCATGCATGTCCTCCGTCGGGCCCGTGCCCGGGAGCGAGGGGATCAAACCTTGAGATCCTCGAGCATCCGTTCGATGGCGCCAAGGGCGGCATCCGCTTCGGCCTCCTGTCGCGATACGGTGCTGTTCAGCGCGCGTACGGTGACTTCCAAGGCGGCCATCGCCAACAGGTCCTGTTTGTCGGTCAACGGATAGTTGGCCTTCAAGCGGGCAATGCTCTCATTGATCTCTTCGACTGCGCGGTTCACGTTCTCCTCTTCCGATCCCTGGATCGTAAGCGGATAGGCCCGGCCTGCGAGTTCAATCCTGATCGATCGTTCTTCCATGGTGCGCAGTGACGGTCCTACCCCTTCAGCAGGGCCAGGCAATTGTCGATCTCGTGTACCAGTTCATCGATCTGTTCCTTCGTTCCCGGTCCGGTCGTTCCGCCACCAGCGGTGCGCCCATTCCGAAGGACCTCGTTCTCCCGTTCCAACTCTGCCACACGGGCCTTCAGCACTTCCGCCTTGCGGTGGTTGTCGCGTGCCTCGGCATCCAGGTCCGTTGCTTTCTTCCGCAGTTGCTCATGCTCCCGAACCAGTCGGGTCATGCGTTCCTGTATCGCCTGCAAGCGGTCCGTCAATGTGTGCATGGGCCGGACGGGGGTCCGTACATGGTCCGTGGCCAAAGATAGCCGGACACCCCTTTCGAGCACGCCTTTTGTTTGAACCCCAAGCTGTTGATCGGCTCTACCGCTACGCGCTGGCCCAAGCACGAGCATGGGTCTAGCTTGCGGCACCTTCGCATCCCTCCCGGCATCCATGGCATTGATCACCCTAAGCAAGCTCCCTCCGCTGGCCCACAACCTTCTCTTGGCCAGCGTATTGATCGCATCCGCATCAAGTGCCCAGGAAGGCCCGGCGAAGTCCCTGTTCATCAATCCGATGGACATTCCGTTGGACCTTTCCGGCAACTTCATGGAACCACGTGGCGATCATTTCCATTCGGGGTTGGACATGCGCACCCAGGGGAAGGAAGGGATCCCGGTGCGGGCCGTGGCCGACGGATGGGTATCGCGGATCAAGATCAGTCCTTGGGGATATGGTAAGGCGGTGTACATCGACCATCCGGACGGGCATACTTCCGTTTACGGGCATCTGCAACAACTGAAGGGACCGGTGGCCGAGGCCTGCCTCGACGCCCAATACCGGCAGAAGGACTTCAGCATCGACTTCACCCCGGAAAAAGGGGCCATACCCGTCAAGCAGGGCGAAGTGATCGCATTGAGCGGGAACACCGGGGGCAGCAGTGGCGCCCATTTGCACTTCGAATTGCGCCGGACAAGCGACCAGCACGCATTGGACCCCGAAGCCTTGGGGATCGATGTGAAGGACCATACACCGCCCGAGATGATCGGTGTCCGGCTCTATCCGTTGACGGACAGTTCCCGTGTGTGCCCCTACCCGGCCAGATCCAAGGGGTTCGCAACACAAGGGGGAACTGGGCGATATGGGTTGAAGCCAGGCGAGATGCCAATGGCCTATGGTACCATTGGTCTGGCCTTGCACACCATCGATCGCTACGATGGCATGGCAGCGAAGTGCGGCCCACGTTCCATTGAACTTTTCGTGGATAGCCAAGCCGTCTTCAGCACCGCGTTCGACGTGCTGGATTTCAGCACCACGAGGTTCTGTAACGCCCATATGGACCATGCGTTGTTCAAAGGCCAGAAGATGGACTACCACCGCTGCTATCGCCAACCGAACGACAAGCTGAAGATCTACGGGAAAGAAGAAGCCCAGGGGCGGATCGTCCTGGTCCCGGGCCGGCAGCATCACGTGCGCTTCAAGGCGACCGATGCCAACGGCAACGTATCCGAACTTGTCTTCCTGCTGAAAGGCGCCACCCGTCAGGAAGCCATGGCCTGGACAAACGATGACGCAGCGGGATCCCTTTTCCGGTACGACACGGAGAACATCCTTGCCGAGGACGGCGTGAGCCTGACCCTGCCTGCGCTGTCCCTGTACGACGACACCTACGTTCGGTACGAAAGGAAAGCACCGCCGGCCAAGGCCATTGTTCCGTTGCACATCCTGCACGACCCGCTGACGCCCATCCACAGCTACTGTTCGTTGCACATCGCCACACCCGGCTTGAAGGATGCCCTACGCACCAAGGCCTTGATCGTAAGGATCGATGGGGAGAGCAAAGTGAACGCTGTCGGTGGCACTTTTTCGAACGGTGGAATGACCGCTCAAGTCCGGGCCTTCGGCGCGTACACGGTGATGGTCGATACGGTGCCTCCGGTGATCACGAACGTCGACCTGAAAGCCGATATGCACGGGCGCAGCGTGTTCACGCTGAAGGTCGCCGACAACCTTTCGGGCATCGGTAATTGGAAAGGGCTGATCGATGGTTCCTGGGTCCTGCTGGAATACGAACCAAAGAACAAGACCCTGAAACACATCTTCGACAAACACACCAAGGT